>NZ_JARBEA010000004.1 GCF_028863945.1 Jeotgalibaca caeni
AACACCTCCGACATAGTATTTGGTATTATACCATTCCGAAGGTGTTTTATATTGTCTCATTTATTTGTGTTAGTCTATAATTCAAATGGCAAAAGGGGCTTTCTTTAAAGAGGCTACAGTAGATGTGATGTCTCTAGTAATTAAGAATTCTTTTGAAAAATCAAAAGGAGACTATATAAGATTAGAAAGCTTCAAAGGGGATATGGAATTTCAAGGACTTAAGTTCAAAGAAATCATTAATAACAAGGAATCAAATTATATTTATAAAATCAAACAAGCAAAATTTGTAGATATTCCAGGAATGCCAATTGCTTATTGGGTTTCTAATACTTTGTTAGATGTTTTTAAGAAAAAAAAAGTTTATGACTTGTCAATTTCTTCAGGGCAAAATGTGACTAGTAATAATAATAGATTCGTAAGACATTTTTGGGAATTAGATCAAAAAAATATTGGAGTGACTAAGAAGTGGCTTCCTTATGCAAAGGGAGGAGGCTTTAGAAAATGGTATGGAAACATTATAGATGTAGTAGATTGGAGTGCTGAAGCGAGAGAGTTTTATAAAAAAAATTCGGCTTCAAGGATTATTTCAGAAGAATATTGGTATAGAAAAGCAATTACTTGGGGGTTAATTACGTCTAGTGTGCCAAGTTTCAGAGTGTTACCTCCAGACTCGACTTTTGACAAAGGAGGATCCTCAATATTTATTAAAGAAGAATCACACTTCAACTATTTATTAGCCGTTTTTAATTCGAATATATTTCCAAAGTTAGCAGAAATCATGAATCCTACTCTAAATTTCCAAGTTAAAGATGTAAGAGATATTCCTATTATTTTTGAGAATAATGAAAAAATAACAAAAATGGTCGACGAAACAATAGAGTTATCAAAACACGACTGGAATTCATATGAGCATTCCTATAAATTTAAAAAAAATCCACTAATTAAAATATTGAATGAAAAAAAGAAAAAACATGATACGAATCATATTACAATAGAAGCTTGTTATGAAGAATATAAAAAAGAGACGAATAATAATTTTTATCGATTGAAAGAATTAGAAGAAAAAATAAACAAACTCTTAATTGATGCATATAACTTAAATGATGAAATCAAACACTGGGTAAGTGAAAAAGATGTGACAGTTACAAAAGTGGTTGATGAAAAAAAAATCAAAGATAAGTTAAATTCCTTCTGTATGGATAAAAGAGAAGTGGTAGAAAGTTTTATAAGTTACATTGTAGGATGTCTTTTGGGTCGATATAATTCCAATTTAGACATAAATACAAATAAGGAGATAATTCATAACAACGATAAAGGAATCGATATTGAGGATGGAAAATTAGATGTTTTAATTATGTCTGACGCAGGATATTCTAATGCAAACCTAATAAACCAGTTTGTATTTTTTATTCAAGAGAAATTTGGTGAAAAATACTTAGAAAGCAATCTGAATTTTATTGCGGAATCTTTAAACAATCAAGGAACTACTTCGCGTGAAGTTATTGAGAATTATTTTCTTAACGATTTTTATAATGACCACGTGAAATATTTTAAAAAACGTCCAATTTATTGGCAGTATGACAGTGGAAAACAAAATGGATTTAAAGCGTTAGTTTATATGCATCGATATGATGAAGACACCACAGGTAAAGTAAGGGTAGAGTATTTACATCAGGTTCAAAGAGCATATGAAAGAACAATTGCGAATTTGCAAGAAGATATCATTCATACCAATGATGCAAAAGAAATTACTCAAATACAAAAACATATTGAAAAATTAACAAAACAACTAAAAGAATGCCGGGAGTATGATGAACGCCTAGGTCATATGGCATTAGAACGCGTAGCCATTGATTTGGACGATGGAGTAAAAGTGAACTATGAAAAAGTTCAAACCGACAGCAAAGGGAAATTCCATCAAATACTGGCTAAGATTTAATTATGGGAGGTGAAGAAGTGGCGCAGTTAAGTTTGACTCAAATATCCGACAAACTGAATGAAGAATTTAAGGGCGATTCACGAAAGATTGTGTTTTGGTATGACGACAAAGCGGAATTTGAAACAGATATCGAAGAGTTGGAGCTGGAGAAGGCAAACATTATTCGACTCACCAAATCAAACCTATTTCAAACAAAGATTCTGTTGGAGCGGACAGATATAGATGGAAACTACTTAGTGTACGCACCTTATCCCAAGCCACCTTCACGGGAAAATCATCTGGCGGATACAATAAAATATTCTAAAGAATTTTTTGCTGATCGTGCTTCTTTATTGATGATGGATTTGCAAGTTGAAGAAAAGTACAAAGTGGTTATTGAAAAACATATGAAGTTCTTTGGTGCCAAAGACCGTACTCAACGCTTTTATGACTTGGACTTGGATCACTATACGTCTACCACCATTGAAATAGGCATGATGAGTGTACTGGCAAAAACAAAAAATGCTACTTTTGAAGAGGTCCTGAGGACCATCCTGACAGAAGATGACATAGAAAACTCAACCATCCTTGAAGAGTTCAAAAAGTACCAACTAGACGAAGCTTTTTGGCGCTTGTGCAACCAAGAATATGGCTACATCGATGAAGAGCCAAGCGTTGTAAAGCTGTTGATGACTTTCTTTGTCACTTATACTTCAAGAACGATTGCAGGAGTCCTACCAGACTCCTTGCAACCGTATCTAGCAACGAAACCTGGAAGTGTGCTGGCCTTCATGGATCAAATGATGAACAGCGTCCGTTACCAAGAAAAGTTTGATGAACTTTCTGAAAAAACCTATCGTTTGATTCAAGGTGACAGAAATATTGCCGCATTGTCGGCTCAGGAAGTTATCCATTTGGATATATTCCAAATAGCCGATGAAGTTATCATTAAATGGATTATTGATCGTCTAGTAGCAGAGGACTTAAATGCGGAAATTGAAGGGACATCAATTCCTGAAATAACGAAGTATCGGGATACTAAACATTTTTCAAGAAGGTATTCAAATGACTACCACTTATTAAAGCATGCCTACTACTTGGTGAAAGCAGCTAACTTTGTTCCTGCAAATGACTTGATTTCATTAATCAAACAATACGATGAAGAAACGTATTTCATTGACACACACTATCGGAAGTTCTACTACTATTATGATAAGTTAAGAGACGTTCATCAGTATGATGACTTAAGAAATCTGGTTGAAAATATTTATACAAACCGGTATTTAGATGAAATCATTAAGAAGTTTAATGAGGAATTCTCTTACGATAAAGTGAGACAAGCCTTTAAATTACAAAAAGATTTTTACCGCAACTTTGTACATAATAATAGGGAACGAACAATTGTGATTATATCTGATGCTCTACGTTATGAAGTTGCTAAAGAACTCGTAAAGAAATTTCAGCGTGATGAGAAAACGTCTGCCACGATCGAACCTCAGATTGGTGTGCTGCCATCGTATACGCAGTTAGGGATGGCAGCTTTACTGCCACATAAAGAATTGAAAATAACTGAAGGATTTGAAGTTCAAATTGACGGGAAACCAACAAATACCTTAATTGCACGGGAAGAAATCTTGCAGGCTAGAGATCCGGATGCAATTTGTATCCAGTTTGACCGCTTGAAGCATATGAAACAGCAAGAGTTACGGGATACTTTCCAAGGGAAATCGGTTGTTTACATTTACCACAACCAAATTGATGGGCGTGGAGATACAGCTGTTTCTGAAGATGAGGTATTCCAGTCATGCGAAGAAGCGATAGCCGAGATATTTAATCTAGTGAAGCGTTTGACCACACAAGTCTCCGCAAGTAGTTTCATCGTCACGGCAGATCATGGCTTCATTTATAAACGTGACAAATTAAAAGAAGGCGCAAAAATTGATAAGTTCTATCAAAAAGAAGATCAGTTGAATCGCCGCTTTATCGTAACCGAGCATCCTTATGAAGAAGTAGGGACGAAAAAAATCCCTCTGAAAGATATCATTGATGAAGAGAACGAGCGGTATGTGGTCTATCCTGCAACTTCAAATGTGTTTAAGATGCCTGGTGGTGGACAAAATTATGTTCATGGTGGGTCTTCTCCACAAGAACTGCTTGTTCCGGTAGTACAAGTAAGAACGGAAAGAAAGTTTGTTGAAACAGAGAATGCGAAAATTCGCTTGATCAGTTCCTTGCAAAAAATAACGAGTTTGATTACTACGTTAGAATTTATTCAACCAGATCCAATTGGGAAAACAATCAAACCGGCTAGTTACAAGATTTCCTTTGTCGATGACAAGGGTAGCTTGATTTCTAATGAATATATTCATTTGGCGGATAGTAAGGAAGAAAATGCTTCCGAACGTATCTTCCGTCTACGGTTTAATTTGAAGAATCAGACCTATGATCGAACAGAGAAATACTACCTTGTGGCATCTGACGAGAAGACTGGTTTAGAAGTGATGCGACATGAAGTAATGATTGATATTGCTTTTGCAGGTGACTTTGGTTTCTAAGAAGTGATTGTGAAAAGTTGAGGTGAAGATGTGGCGATTACAGTAAAGGAAGATGGCAATAATCTTGCCACGATTAAACTGCTTTTGAACTTTCCAGGGAAAATAGTCCGTAAAGATTTAAACAAGAAAATCAAGGAAGGCGCCAATGTACCTGTTTACGTATTAGAATATTTACTTGGTATGTATTGCACCTCTACAGAAGAAGAGGACATTGAAGAAGGCGTGAAAACGGTCAAGAATATTTTAGCACAGAACTACGTTCGCCCAGATGAAGCACAAAAAATCATTTCCAAATTAAGAGAGACTGGAAGCTATACCGTCATAGATAAAATTTCGGTGAATCTCAATTATAAAGAAGATCTATATGAAGCGGAATTTTCTAATCTGGGAATTAAAGGCGTGCCGATTTCTGAATCTTATCCTTCAAATTATGAGCGTTTGTTAAGTGGCGGTATTTGGTGCATCGTTCAGATGGAGTATTTTTATGACGAAGCGGACAAACGCCGTAATCCATTTATTATTAATAAGTTAACTCCTATTCAGATGCCAGGTATTGATATGGACGAATTGAAAACCGGAAGAGAAAAATTTAGCGATGAAGAATGGATGGACGTAATTTTAAGAAGTACTGGGATGGAGCCGGACCAATTTACAAAACGTGAAAAGTGGCTCCATTTAGCGCGCTTGATTCCATTAGTGGAAAATAACTATAACTTCTGTGAGTTAGGCCCACGTGGAACTGGTAAATCTCATATTTATAAGGAAATCAGTCCGAACAGTATCTTGGTTTCTGGTGGCCAGACCACCGTAGCAAATTTATTTTACAACATGTCCAGCAGGCAAGTGGGACTGGTGGGAATGTGGGACTGTGTGGCCTTTGACGAGGTTGCCGGAATTACCTTTAAGGACAAAGATGGCATCCAGATTATGAAGGACTACATGGCTTCCGGTTCCTTTGCACGTGGGAAAGAAGAAAAAAATGCATCGGCTTCAATGGTTTTTGTCGGAAACATCAACCAGAGTGTGGATGCAATCTTAAAAACATCGCATCTTTTTGAACCATTCCCAGATGCAATCTTAAAAACATCGCATCTTTTTGAACCATTCCCAGATGCGATGGCAAATGATTCAGCCTTTTTTGATCGGATGCATTGTTACCTGCCTGGCTGGGAAATACCAAAATACCGTCCAAATTTCTTTACGAATGATTATGGTTTTATCACTGACTATCTATCTGAGGCTATACGCGAAATGCGCAAAATTTCTTATGCAGATGCGTATGATGCTCACTTCTCGCTTGGTGGGCAATTGAACCAACGTGATGTTATCGGTGTGAAGAAAACTGTTTCCGGCTTAGTCAAGTTGCTTTATCCAAATGGGCAGTTTAATAAAGACCAAATCGAAGAAATTTTGCGTTTTGCTTTGGAAATGCGCAGACGGGTAAAGGAACAGTTGAAAAAAATCGGCGGGATGGAATTTTACGATGTCAACTTCTCCTATATCGATAAAGAAACTTTTTCCGAAGAGTACGTTCCCGTCCCTGAACAAGGGGGCGGAACGCTTATTCCAGAAGGGATGAATAAACCAGGACATGTTTATACTGTATCCCGAGGCAAGAGCGGCATAATGGGTGTCTTTAAGCTCGAAACACAAATCACTGCTGGGAACGGCAAGTTCGAAAGGACTGGCCTGGGATCTAATTCAGAAGCAAAAGAAGCCATGGATACAGCTTTTAAGTACTTACGTGCGAATGGGAATACCATTAGCGGAAGCATTAGTACAATTACCAAAGATTACCTTGTAAATGTACAGGATATGAATGGGATTGGCATGACTAGCAATTTGACTTTGCCAACGTTGATTGCAATCTGTTCTGCCGCACTGGATAAGCCAGCAATTAATTCAGTGGTAGTATTAGGCGATTTGAGTATAGGTGGAACCATTATTAAAGTTGAAGAATTAGCGAATGTATTGCAAGTCTGTTTAGATTCGGGAGCGAAAAAGATTTTGCTTCCTCTCTCATCCGCGGCTGATTTAGGCACTGCTCCCGCTGAATTGATTGGTGCTTTTAATCTGATTTTTTATAGTAGTGCAGAGGATGCGGTGTTTAAGGTTTTGGGAGTGGAGTAATATGTATTAAGGCTGCTCGTCAGAGCAGCCTATTTAATATATGTATTGGAGGAAGGAAGTATTGCTAAGAGGTGAACTCGAAAGGTTAAGGATTAGATATCCAAAAAAAGCATTAGTGGGAACAATTGATTATTCGCATAATGACTACGTTCAATTAAGGAAAAGATTTGATAGCATTATTGTAAATCGCAATTCGCAGAACTTGTCTTTTTCTGAAAGAGCAGAAGCTATTGCGTTAGGATGCGTCTTATTTGCAGGCATTGAACACAACGATTCACAGTATTGGGAAGTGTTAGCAAATTACTTTCAAAAAACTGTGCCACAGCTTCGTGAAATTATAATACCGTATTTGAGACATTACTTTAGTGTGATGGGGTTACCAGTCTATTCTCGAACACGGAATGAGTATGTCGAGACTATCAAAATGCATGCCATTATACCCAATAATAAATTGGGGAGTGTTGTTCAAGCCTTTTACTTAATGTACATCAAAGATCTACGCCACGATGTTTCAAACGAAATGGTGCAGGAGTTAAACAGATTTCTATTAGAGCTATTTCAATCTAACTTTGAAGAAGAAAAAGTGCAAGATGACTTTCAAGGAAGCAAAATGTCTGAAATCCGTCAATTGCTGCCTATGTCATTCCAAAAAGCATATATTACAAATCCAAGAGCAGTCTCTAAGATTGTCCATGGATTTCTTCGCTATTTTGACTCTGTTTATCAGAAAGAACCTTACCAAGGGAGTTTACAAAAAAGATTCAAAATAGGTATTGATTAGGCAAACATTCTCTGCGTTACCTTCACCAACAAGGCAGCTGGGGATATGAAGCGCCGGGTAGCAGCACTGTTAAGTTCTGGCTACGACAACGACTTGATCACTACGTATCACGGCTTTTGGGTAGTGGGTTGCGGGAGTATGTCCACCGGTTCCAGTACCCGCGCCAATTCATCATCCTGGATAAGGAAGACCACAAGTGAATCTACGGCTACCTCCACATTACCATCTACCTCAGCTATTTCCTTGGTGCGAAAGTAAACCATAAGTGTGTGTACAGTTGATAAAGCTTGCGAGTTTGAAGGCAGTTAACCGTCGGTAACGGTACAACTATCGTCCCCACAAACCGACGCACGTAGCAGAAAACGTCCTAAACCGGGAATTCTGGAAGACATACCAGCCGATGGAAGCCTTCCTGACCGATGTTACAGAATTCCAGTACGGCGCGGTTTTCAAAGCCTATCTCAGTGCTATTCTGGATTACAGGGTGAATCAGATTGTGGACTATCAACTGTCGAAGCACAAAAACAACGCTCTGGTTCGGGCTACGATCCTTCAAATCAAGGACCAGATTATCCCAACCAAAACGTTATTGGATAGTGACCGCGGATTCCAGTATATCTCGCACGATTTCCCCAAGCTCGTGAAAGAGCAGAAGTTCCTCCCAGCATTCACCGGAAGGAGCCTGACTCATTGGCCCGATAGAGAACTTTTGGGGAATCATCAAGGAAGAGGTGTACCGCCTCAAAACCTATCCGAGTTTCAAGGAGCTGGAGCAGGATATCAAGTAGTAGATGACCTGCTACTACACCCGACTGGTGACTCAGAAGATGGGCTTAGGCATTCTGGCAGCATAAAAAAACCATGCATGACAAACGTCATACATGGCACAAATGATTTTGTTTATTTACCTGTCTACTGGGACAGGGGGCTGTTCACTATTTAGAACGCTTGGCTTTTTTGTGTAGCAAGGGATTAACCTTCATTCTTTTCTTTCTCAGCTTGTTCTTGCTTCTTCTTTTCTTCCTCTTGCTTTTTACGTGCTTCTTCTTGTTTTTTCTTTTCTTCAGCTAGTTTCTTTTGTTCCTCTGCCTTTTTCTTTTGGGCAGCTTCTTGTTTCTTCTTGTCTTCTGCATCTTTTGCTTTTTTAGCAGTAGGATTCCAGAAGAGAGTTTTCAGGTCGTTATCGTTAGCTCCTGGTACAAAATCATACGTGATCGCACGAGGTGGGTTATCCGCTTTGAACAAGTCTGTTGCTTTCTGTCCATCTACTGTAACGGCTGTGTTTGTTCCTGGAATAGTAACCTTTCCTGGTAAAGTACCTGTACTTTCCACGTATTGGGCTTCGATAATTCCTTCTGGTTGCGGATGAGTTTCATTTACACCAAGTACTTCAGGGTTAGCTGTATGAACTTTATTGGCGATTGTTGCCCACCATTGCATGTTATTCAAAGAAGGTCCTCCTGTGAAATAGGGGTCATAGAAGGTATGTTTAGCTGCAAAGTTATTATATCCAATCCACGTACTCATCGTAACTTTTGGCGTACTTGCGATAAACCAATAGTTGTCGTTAAATTCAGAAGTACCGGTTTTAGCAGCTAAATCTGCATCAAAATTCAAATAACCTTTGATGTTACGTGAAAAGCCTTGATCGACTACATCACGAAGGATGTCTACTGTTAAGTAAGCAGTTTGAGGAGAGAAAACATCGCGTTTTGGTTCCTCGTGCTGATAAACAATATTTCCGTCTTTATCTTCAATCTTTTCGATTAAGTAAGAAGGTACATACTGTCCTTGGTTGGCGAAGGTCGCGAATGCGGTCGTTTGTTCTTGAACCGTCGCGTTTCCAGCACCCAAAGAGAAGGCGGGAACGGTCTTTGTATCGTCTATGTATTCAAAATCCATCATGTCCATAAATTTATATGGTTCGGATCCATTCTCCAGCATTTCAATATACAACTTCGCTGTAGGGTTATTCATGGATTGATACAGCGCTTCTCTTGCAGTAACTAATTTATTGGAAATGATATTTCCAACGTTCGATACTTGCCATGGAGTGCCATCTTCTGTATATTTCGCAGTTTCAGGTCCCATTGGCGAGTCCGCCAAACGAGTAGCAGGAGAAATCAAATTCATTTCAATCGCTGGTGCATAAACTGCTAATGGTTTAATAGTGGAAGCTACTGATCGAGGTGTATCAAAAGCATGGTCATTTTGGTCTACAGAGAAGTCTACTCCTCCAATGAAACCAAGAATTCTTCCAGTCTCGTTTTCTAACAGAACACTACCAGTTTGTGCTAATTCTAAAATCTCAGTAGTTTCTCCGGTTTCAGGGTCGGTATAAATATCCGTATAGCTTGGTCCAAGATTTGGAGCATATTCGCCAACTGCTTCTTGCATGGCATTGTAAATGGTTTTATCGATTGTCGAATAAACTTTGTATCCACTTGTATTCAAAAGATTTTGGTTGCGGAAATAGTAATCATTATACAAGTCCACATCTGCATCAATCTGGTCAAATGTGAGACCGTTCTGTTCTGCTTCCAATGTCATCAAAATCTCAATGGTTTGTTTTTCCACTTGTTGGTACAAGAAGTTGTGACGATCTTGGTTCGGATCTTTTGCATCAATGAAATCTTGGGTAATATCATAGTCCATTGCTGCTTGATATTCTTCTTCAGTAATTTTTTGTTCTTCAAACATCCGGGTCAATACAGTCTTCATCCGCGCAATTCCGTCCGAGAAGTCTTCATTTTTCTCTCCATATACCGAGTAAGGGGTATACACATATGGATTTTGCGGGAGCCCGACTAGAAAGGCTGCTTGAGGAAGGGTTACATCTTTTGAGCTGACTCCAAATATTCCTTGAGCCGCTTCTTCAATCCCAGCAATATTTGCTCCACTGCTATTACGGCCAAAAGGGGAGACATTTAAGTACGCGGTAATGATGTCTTCTTTATCAAAGTAGTTTTCTAAACGCATTGCCAATAAGATTTCATTCACTTTTCTTGAGAAGGTTACTTCATCGGTCAACAACTGTTGCTTAATTAATTGTTGCGTTAAAGT
The DNA here is from genome assembly GCF_028863945.1 of Jeotgalibaca caeni. Classification (GTDB taxonomy): domain Bacteria; phylum Bacillota; class Bacilli; order Lactobacillales; family Aerococcaceae; genus Jeotgalibaca; species Jeotgalibaca caeni. The sequence goes on from NZ_JARBEA010000004.1 coordinate 10,448, forward strand.
GGAACCACCTGTTGTTTCACCCATTCCCGTTAACTCGGTAATGAGGGCTCGTAGGATGGCCTTTGGCACCACGCCATTATGCTCATAAAAGTACTCGTCTTCTGTAGAAACCAGTGCATCTACGACAACTTGACTGATTTGATCTCGTTGTGTCACCGTTCGTTGCAAGTCGGTTCGAACTTCAGAAATCAACTCTCCATTGTTATAGTGAAGGCTCGATACTAATTCGACATTGCCGATTGCTTGCGCCATTTCCATCTCGGAAGGGGGCGTCTCTTCTGAAACGAGTGCAGCAAAATAACCCATTCCTGTCCCTAAACCTAAAAAGGCTATGAGGCTTAAGAGAACAACAAGGGTAACCACCGTTGTGCGGACAACACCGTAAGCAATATTAAAACCATACAGGCCTTTCGTTAAAATTGTTTTCGGGAGACCATTTTTTTGGTGCCTTCTTGCAGAACGCTTTACTTTGTCGAATTGATTATGAGTTTGTTGCTCGAACTGATGAGCGGACCTTTTTGTCTTCGAAACATTTTTGTCGCTAAATAACTGCTTAAAAAACATTGAAACTTTGGAATAGAATTTATTGAAGAAACTCTTGATTTGTGTAAGAATTCCATTCAAGTTTTTTCCATTTGAATTGTTCATTTCATCCCTCTTTCTGATTCCATAGTCGCAAGTATTATACCAAAAATTGGAAGTCAATACTATCAAGTGCTCCTAATGATACAAAAAAGAAATCAGTATGTAACACTGATTTCTTTTTATAGGATATTATTGAACTTCTTGTGTTTGAAAGTTTTCTTGAGCAATACGAGCTAAACGTTCATTTACTTCTTCTTCAGACAAACCATGTTCAAGCACATAGCGATTATCATCTGCTACACGACATTCATGACAACAGCCGCGTAAATACTTGTGCTCATTTTCTTCTGTACATAACATTTGGCGGTTACAGGTTGGATTGCCACAGTTCACGTAACGCTCGCAAGGGGAACCGTCAAACCAATCGCGTCCAACAACCACATGTTCCACTTGATTGATGTCAACCGCAATCCGTTCATCAAAGACGTACATTTTTCCATCCCATAGTTCGCCTTTCACTTCAGGATCTTTTCCGTATGTAGCGATTCCGCCATGAAGTTGACCCACATCTTGGAATCCTTCTTTTACAAGCCAGCCAGAGAATTTCTCACAACGAATTCCACCTGTACAGTAGGTAACGACACGCTTATCCATGAATTTTTCTTTGTTATCACGAATCCATTCTGGTAATTCCCGGAAGCTGCGGATATCAGGACGCACGGCACCGCGGAAGTGTCCCAAATCATATTCATAGTCATTTCGTGCATCAATTACGACTGTATTCTCGTCTTGTAATGCTTCTTTGAATTCTTTAGGGGACAGGTATTGGCCTGTTACTTCATTTGGATTCAAATCTTCTTCACCTAATTGCAAGGTAACGATTTCTGGGCGGTAACGGACAAACATTTTTTTGAAAGCATGTCCTTCCGCTTCATCCATTTTCCACATAATGTCATTGAAACGTGGATCTTCTTTCATATGTGCCATGTATGCATCCGTTTGTTCGAGTGTGCCCGACAAAGTTCCATTGATTCCTTCTCCAGAAATCAAAATTCTTCCCTTAATACCTAACTCTTTACAAAATTTCAAATGTTGTTGTGTAAATACTTCAGGGTCTTTAATTTCTACGTATTTGTAAAATAGTAGAACACGATAATCACTTGCCATTATTATTTCCTCCGTTCACTTGTGTTCTCAACTATTTATTATACAACGAAAAAAAGCAGCTGGCTATGGTTTCATTTGCGAAGAATGCAGGGCATGGTACAATCTAAAAAAGATTGATGGAAATGAGGTTGCAGTCATGGGGATATGTCGGGTCATTATTAATCCTTCTTCCGGAAAAGCAAACATCATGCAAGCCGTTCCTTTTCTTAAGGAATCTTTCGAAGGGAAATACGAAGCAGTGGAGTTTTCGTTTACGGAAAAGGGAGGCGATGCTCTGCTTTTTGCGAAACAAGCCTGCGAAGCAGGATATGAAGCGATTATTTGTGCAGGCGGAGATGGAACCGTTCGGGAAGTCGTGAATGGACTGATGCAAGGAGGAGCTGAGACTACGTTAGGAATTCTGCCGACAGGAACCGTTAATGATGTCGCACGTAGCTTATCGATTCCGCTAGAACTTACAGCGGCAGTTCGTTTTCTCCTAGAAGCAAAACATCAAAAAATGGATGTAGGTAAAGTAAACCAAGAATACTTCATTTCATTGATTGCAATCGGTGGGATTCCAGAAGCCATTCACCGTGTCAGTATAGCGGCCAAGACAAAGTGGGGAATTCTTTCCTATTTAGGAAATGGTGCTTGGTACGCATTGAGACAAAAATCGTTTTTCCTGACAGCTCTGTTGAATGGGGAAAAACGAAGAGTCCGTACATCGCTAGTCGTTGTTTCCTTACAAAATTCAGTAGCGGGCATGAAAAAGTTCTTTGAGGGAGCCACACCTTTTGACGGAAGAATGCGGATCATGCTCTATCCTCCTTTTAAGTTCTTCGGAGCAGCAAAATACGTTTCAAAAATTATTCTTGGAACAATTGGAAGGGACAAAAATATTACCGTTGTTCCGTTTGAAACAGCTGAATTACAAGTAGAAGAAGAATTACCGATAACCATTGATGGAGATCAAGCAGGCCAATTTCCTTTGCATATCGAAATCATTCCGCAGGCAATATCTGTGTACGCGTCTAAATAAAAATGAAGAATAAAAAAGAGGCAGGGACTGTGTCCTGCCTCTTTTTGTTCTTATACATACTTCTCTGTTAGTTCCAAGAAGCTTGCAGCATCAGCTGCCATAATTTCTAGACCTTGCTTCCAGAAATCTTCTTGAGTGATGTCTTTTCCAAGATGTTTCATTACGAGGTCTTCCGTCTTCATTACTGCCGTGTCTCTTAGAAGGGCCATGTATTTTTCTTCAAAGCCTTCCGGTTGTTTTTGGTACTCAGCAAAAATGCTTAAGCTGAATAGGAAACCAAATGTATACGGGAAGTTGTAGAAGGAAACGCCGTCAATGAAGAAGTGTAATTTAGAAGCCCAGAAATGCGGATGATACTCGCTCAAACGATCCTGATACGCTTCTTTTTGTGCAGCTTCCATTAATTCAGAAATCCGTTCTGCTGAAACCAATCCCTTTTGTCTTTCTGCATAGAAAGAAGTTTCAAACAAGAAACGAGCATGAATATTCAAGAACATTGCCGTTGCATTTTCCAATTTCGTATTCAAAAGAGAGATTTTTTCTTCCTCAGAAGAGGCTGCTTCAACTGTTGCGCTTGCAACCAATGTTTCTGCAAAAGTAGATGCAGTTTCCGCAACGTTCATCGCATACTTCGTGTTCATGCGTGGTAAATCCCACATCGTGTAACTATGGAAAGCATGACCAATTTCATGTGCGAGGGTACTCATGTCACTTGCTGATCCAGTAAAGGTCATGAAGATACGAGACTCTTTGGATTCTGGCAAGCCAGTACAGTAACCTCCTGGACGTTTACCAGGACGATCCTCGGCTTCGACCCAACGATTATCGACTACTTTTTGGGCAAAATCAGCTAGGGTAGGACCAAATTTAGCGAAGTTTTCTACAATAAAGTCCACTGCTTCATCATAAGTAAAGGTTTTGGCTTCGAAGTCCCCAACTGAAACAGGAGCATCAACATCATACCAAGCCACTTTTTCTTTCCCCATCATGGCAGCTTTCCGGTCTAAGAAATCTAGGAAGGGTTTCTTATTTGCAGAGATGGCATTCCACATGGCATCCAGGGTTTCTTTTTGAATTCGGTTATAGCGCAAAGGTTTCTCCATGAAGTCATGTACGCCGTGTAACTTATAGTCAGCCAATCGGAATCCTTGTAAATGATTCAATGTATCCGCAAACAATGGAGCGTAATGAGACCAAGCCTTTTCCCATTCATCAAAGATTTGTTTTCTAACTGCTGGATCTGGATCAGAATACATCCGGTTCATCGCTTGACCTGCTGAGAGTTCTTGGACATTTCCATCTTTGTCTGTTACTGGAATCTTGATATAGGTTACTAAAGTGTCGTAGTGATCACTCCATGCGTTAAACCCATCAGGAGATACGGTAGAAAGGATGGCTTCTTCTTTTTCGCTGAGAAGCTGGGCGCCGTTCTCTCTTGTTTCCGTCAAAGCAAAACGTAACTCCTCAAATGCCGGTTGAGAAACAAGTGCTTCGAAGTCTTCATCTGTGATAGCAGCTAACTTCTTCATGATAGAAGTTTGGATGATGGCGTACTTGCTTCTTAATTGAGAAATTTGATCTCGGACAACTGGAGCGTGTGAATTAGTCACGTCCGTGGAAAGAACGGCATTAATAAAGCTGCCCGCTTGAGACAGTCCATTCGTGATGATTTCACTCATTTGAAGAAGTGATTGGAACGTCTGATACGTTGGTTGATCCGTAGCTGGATTCCACTGTTCATTTACGTCATCATACTCCTTGAGCAGGTTTTCCATTTCTTGTAATTTTGCTTGTAGCTCTGGGGAATGGCTGCCACCTGGAAAGATGGACTCCAAATCCCATGTTAGTGAATACTTCATAGTTGAACATCCTTTCAAAACCTATTCTTTATTTGGCCACTCGCTCACTGCAATGAGGATGACTTTCTCAATTTTAAAGGAAGCAAGCAAAAAAGGCAAAAGGAATTGATAAGGAATTGCACAAAGTACGATTAATTGCTAAAATATGTAAGTGAATAAAACTTAGAGAAGAGGGATTGAATGGCTGGACATTCAAAATGGAGTAAGATTAAGAATTCTAAAGGTGCGGCAGACCAACAACGTGGGAAAATTTTCCAAAAATTTTCTAAAGAAATTTACATGGCTGCAAAAAGTGGTGGACCTGATCCCTCGTCCAATCCAGCATTACGCCTAAAAATTGATAAAGCAAAAGCAGCGAATATGCCAAATGATAATATTAACCGAGCAATCAAAAAAGCAACTTCTGCTGGTGAAGGTGAAAACTACGAAGAAGTAACATATGAAGGATACGGTCCAAATGGTGCTGCAGTTCTCGTTGAAACATTAACGGATAACCGGAACCGGACGGCAACGAATATTCGAGTAGCTTTCAATAAAAATGGCGGTTCATTAGGCGAATCTGGTTCGGTAGCATATATGTTCGAGCGTAAGGGATACATTGCGATTGAAAGAGAAGACTTAGATACCGATGAAGATACAATGTTAATGAGTGTCTTAGAAGCAGGCGGAGAAGAGTTGGAAACGAGTGAAGATGTATTTGAAATTTATACCGATCCATCTGACCTTGGAGCAGTGCGTGATGCCTTAGAAGCAGAGGGATACACATTGGCTCAAGCTGAAATAACCCTCATTCCCCAAACAATGGTGGACTTGGATACGGATAAGGAAGCAATCTTCCGTACCATGCTTGAAAAATTAGAAGACGACGATGATGTGCAAGAGGTTTACCACAACGTAACATTATCAGAAGAATAAAAAAGATAAGAGCGGCATTGGGATTTTATCCAATGCCGCTCTTTTTTGTTATTTCGATGCTATATTTTCTCCGGTCTCAATGAACTCATTCGTTTTATGTTGTTGTTCTTCATCAGCCAAGATATAGGAGAAGCCTTCTCCTGCTACCGTTTGAACCTCGCTTATGACGACAAACGCCAGAGGGTCAATATGAGTGATCAATCGGTTCAGTGGCATAATCTGTTGTCGGTTCACCACAACCATTACTACTTTTTTATCATCTCGTTGATAATATCCTTGTGCATAGAAATAAGTAATACCGCGTCCAATCACCCGGTCAATTTCAGCAGCGATCTCTGCATGCTTCTCGGAAATAATAATAACTGATTTCTTTGGATTGAAACCTTCTAACACAAAGTTTAGTACCTTTGTCTGCACATATAAGTGAACAACCGTTAATACTACATTTTCGAGGCCAATAATAAAAATCGATGGCATGACAATAAAGAAATCAAGTACGACTAGAGCAGCACTTGTACTCCAGCCTAGATACTTATTCATAATAAGAGCAATAATATCAGTTCCAGCTGTTGAGCCGCCTGCCTGCATAATAATACCGATTCCGAGCCCAACAAATGCACCCGAACAAAGCGGTGCCAAAATCGCTACATCCATTTCATAACTCCAGCTATCCGTTAGTTGAAGAAAAATAGAACTCATCACTGTAGCGAAAATAGTGAGCCGCATTGTTTTCCGTTCTAAGTAGCGATAACCGATCAGTAAGATGACTCCATTTAGAATGATCGTTGAAACTGAAACAGGTAACTTGAATAGATAATAAATCATCAATCCAATCCCCGTAACGCCACCTTCTCCTAGTTGATTAGGAATAGAGAATGTGTTGATTGCGATGGAGAAGAGAAACGCTCCAATAATACACATGATAATCGAACGAATAGTCTCCTTCATGTTTAAACCTCCTTTTCATTTTATCCCGCATCATTATACCAAATAATTTATTTTAAAAAAATTCATTTTATAAAAAGGAAACGTCTTCTTTTAACGGACTTTATAGATGAGGGCGAGAGGAGGAGAGAATATCGAACATCGAACAGGGGAATTAATTGCACATGCAGTAAGGGCAGGAATTAGTGACATCCATATTCTGCCAGAACATACGACCTATCGCATCTATTTTCGTGTGCCCGCAGGTCTGAAGAAAATGATGGAATTAACACTAGAGATGGGGGAACGGTTTATTTCTTATTTCAAGTTTTTGGCAAATATGGAAATCGGTGAAAGGCGGAAGCCACAATCAGGTTCCTGTAGTTTTACTTATCAGAAGGAACAAGTAGAGCTTCGAATTTCCACCATCTCAAACTATCTTTATCAAGAATCCATGGTTATCCGTATTCTGCATGCAGAAGCAAATTGGTTAAATCAAGAAATGGAAGTGTTTTTCCGCTCGGATTATCAAGAAATAGAAAGGCTGATGCATTACAAAAGTGGGCTCTTGCTGTTTTCAGGACCAGTCGGCTCAGGAAAGACCACTACGATTTACCACTTGTTGAGGAAGAAGTATGCTGAAGAGTCTATTCAAGTTATAACGATGGAAGATCCGATAGAAATTAAAGAGCCACGGTTTCTCCAAGCAGAAGTGAACGAGAAAGCGGGACTCAGTTATGAGACGTTGATCAAGCAATCGCTCCGGCATCACCCTGATATCTTGGTCATTGGGGAAATACGGGACGAAGAAACGGCAAAAATGGTTATTCGTAGCGCCTTGACGGGACACCTTGTGCTGGCAACCATACATGCAAAAGAGTGCGTTGGAGTAATCGAGCGGCTGCTGGATTTGAATGTGTCCAGGGAGCAACTGAAGCAATCGCTCATTGGCGTAGTCTCTCAACGACTGATTAACAAAAATTGCGTATTCTGCGAAGGAGCTTGTTCCATATACTGCACACATTTTCCGATCCATCAGAAGCGGGCTGTTTTGTTTGAAATACTAGCTGAAGAAGAACTGAAGAATGTCTTTTATCAAGATGAAAGGAGGCCGCAACAGCTAAGAATGAACCATAAGTTGCGGAAAGCCTATGGATGTGGCTTTATCACTCAGAAAGATTTTCAAGATCACCAAATCTTCTAGGAAATGGGCAATCTTCGTTCAAAGCCAATTTTTACTGCGTTTGGCTGAGTTACTACAGGAAGGCTTTTCCTTATCCGAAGCACTCAAATTTCTGCAAGTAATGATGGGAAAACAAAAGGAAGATATTCAAGAAATGTTGAAGCAAATGGAAAGAGGAACGGCTTTTCCTTCTACTCTGGAACAACTAGGTTTTTCAAGTCAAATTTTAGTTCAACTTCATTTGTCGATCATCCATGGAACCTTTAATGAGACCCTTGCATTTTGTGCTGGTTATATTGAAACCAAACACAAACAATGGCAACAATTCAAAAAAGTTGCTGCCTATCCATGTTTTATGTTGGTACTGACGCTGCTGATGTTATTTGCGGTACGTCGGTTTTTACTTCCAACTTTGCAGTACTCGGTCACATCAGCTAGCCGAACCACAGAAGTATTAATTTTTGTCTTGACGTACTTACCGTTCATTTTATTAGGCAGTATTTTTTTAGTGAGCAGCATCGTATTCATGATCATGAACAAATTGAAAAAGAAAACCGCTTATGAAAGAGCAATCTACTATTGTGGTTTTCCACTAGTCGGGAATTGGGTCCGAGCTTACTATACCTTTTTCTTCAGCAGAGAATTCGCTTATTTTATCTTAAACGGCCAGTCGATTCATCAGATGATTGAACAAATGAAAGGAGAATATACTAGTGACCTAATGAAAGAATTGGCAGAAAAGGCAGAGTTATCTCTACGAAAGGGAGATTCGTTTCCTCAGTTCGTCAAAGAATGTCACCTATTCTACCAAGAGATGAGCTGGATTATTTATCACGGTGAACTCACTAGTCAGTTAGGGTTGAAATTAAAAGTTTACTCTAAAGAGTGCTACCGCCAGCTCATCGCGGATATCGAGAAGAAGTTGAACCTTATTCAGCCGGTTCTTTTTTTGCTAATCGGTTTACTGATTGTCATCATTTATTTGATTTTGATGTTACCAATGCTTGATATGATGAGAGGAGCTTTTTAAATGAAAAAGTATCAAAAAGGGTTCACATTAGTAGAAATGTTAATTGTTTTGGTCATTATTTCTGTTTTAAGTTTACTGATTATTCCCAATGTCGCATCCACTAAAGAATCTGTTCAAGAGCAAGGAAAGTATGCCCTGAATCAATTAGTTGAAACTCAAACTCAGTTGTATGAATTCGAAGTAGGAGTTGCGGAAGGAGTAACCTTGGAAATGTTATTGGATGGTCAATACATTACCAAGAAACAATTCGACGAAGCTACCAAATGGGGAATCCCTTATTGAAATGAAAAAAAGCGGGTTTACGATTGCAGAATCTTTACTTGTTCTGTTTATAACCACGTTCTTATTCATTCTCAGCAGCAACCTCCAGCAACTTGATTCTAGTCGGTATGAGTTGAAACTTGTAACAGATGAATTCTTAGTCCAAATGGAGCATGCGCAGAATTGGGCTATTATTACAGGAGAAGGGGTTAAAGTCGAGGTTCTTCGAACAGTAGAGGGGAATCAAATTCAGTTCAAAGTCGAGCGGAGCGGAGATAATTCGATTTTCCATACGATTCAAACACCCGAATCAGTCAGCTTCACAAACTTTGGTCATTTTTGGGTTAAGAGTGATACAGGGTATGTAGCACCTATGACGATTGAATTCAAAACCAAGCATCAAAAAAAGGTAATTACGTTACAGATGGGGATGGGGCGGCATATTGTCAAAGATTATGAATAGAAAAGGATCGTCCTTATTCGAGAGCTTAGTCGGCATGACGATTATGAGTCTTGTGATCCTAGTACTTCTGCCAATGATGAGTCAGATGATGGGGAATCTGCTGGAGAAGCGGAACGAAACAGAGGCGTGGCGCTATTGTCAAGATCAGGCAATAGAAGGAGGAGCACTGGAACAGACACGGTTCACGAACAAGCAAACCTTCTATTCACAACAATCAAAAGAAGGAAGAGCTATTTCTGTGGAGTTTTATAATGGCTTGGAAAGGGAAGTGATTGGCGTTGAATTGCTGGAAGCACAGTAAGAAAAAGGCAGGCTTCACCATTATGGAGAGTTTATTGGCTCTTCTCGTTCATGCCTTAATCTTCATGTTGATTGGCTTTACCTTACAAACCTTGAATCTGTTCCAACAGAACCTCTATCAAGAGAAGAATATCGAGTGGCACCTCTTTTTGAATCAGATGGAAAAAGACATGGAAGATAAATATATAACCTTCCGTGGAAAATCGGAACTTCACTTTATTCAAAAGGATCGTCCCGATAAATATACGTATGTCACATCGGGAGCACAGATCCAACGAAAGAAGAACGGGACCGGATATACACCCATGCTGATGCAAATAAAAGAAGTAAAGTACGAAGACGGCAAGAATGGAGTCCATGTTCAAGTGGATTTCAAGAATGGACAAATCATGAGGGGATATGTTCCAGTTGAAGAAAAACCAAAGAGCGAATAGGGGAGCAATCCTTCCGGTTGTCATGGTAGTTGTTGTGATTGCTCAACTGACCTTGTATGGAATTCAACGTGTATACCAGAGCCAAATGGAGACCTATATTTTACTAAATCATCATTACCAATCACAAACGATAATAGCAATGGCTGAAAAATCGTTTCATAACAATTCCGAATTACGTACGTTTACCTTTACAATCGGTACCGTTACGGTTCAAAAAAAAGATAAAGAACATTTCCTATTCAAGAGTTCGTTGCATTCAGGATACAAAGAGGACAAGATGGTCATAAGCAAACACGACGAAAAGAAAGAATAGGCTAGAAGGAAAGATTCAGGCTATAACAAGCCAATGAATCTTTCCTTTTTTATTCCAGATTTATGGAAAGAATGCCACTTGATTTCATATTTCTTTCCCAACAAAAGATTTCTTTGCTATAATGGGAAAGAATAATTTTTGAATCGTTAGATGATAGGAAGGAAGTAATAAAGTGAGCAGACTTTCAAAACTCCAAGAACTATTAAAAGAAGAAAAATTGGATGCAATCCTGGTAACAAGTCCTTACAATCTGCGCTATGTTGCAAATTTTACAGGAACGACTGGGTTAGCTGTAGTAACAACAGAGGAAGCATTTTTTGTCACTGATTTTCGCTATACGCAACAAGCGGCTGACCAAGCGAAAGGATTCGAAATTGTCCGCAATGTCGGACCAATCTTCCAAGAAGTAAAGAAAATTGTTGAAGATAAAAAGATCGAACAATTAGGTTTTGAAGATTTGTATGTTTCCTTCCGTAGTTATGATGAACTAGAGGGGTTATTGGATTGTGATTTGGTTCCTGTTTCTGGTCTAGTGGAAGAATTGCGTGAAATTAAGGACGAAGAAGAGATTGCAACCATCCGTAAGGCATGTGAGATTGCTGATGCGGGATTCAAATATATACTGGATTACATTAAGCCAGGTGTATCTGAAATCGAAGTTGCGAACCGACTTGATTTCTATATGCGTGAACTCGGAGCGACAGGTGTTTCATTTGAAACGATTGTAGCAAGCGGCTATCGTTCGGCTATGCCGCACGGGGTTGCAAGCGATAAATTAATTGAGCAAGGCGATTTTGTTACATTAGACTTTGGTTGTTACTACAATGGATATGTTTCGGATATGACAAGAACGGTGTCCGTTGGTGAGCCAGATCCAAAGTTGAAAGAAATTTACAACATTGTTCTAGAAGCACAATTGAAAGTAAACGAACAAGTAAAAGCGGGTATGAGTGGAATTGAAGTTGACAGCATTGCTCGTGATCACATTGCCGCAAACGGCTACGGCGAATACTTTGGTCATTCCAATGGTCATGGGATTGGTCTGGAAATTCATGAAGGACCCAACACTTCTCAAAAAGCACCGAAAGTCCTTGTTCCAGGTAACGTCATTACCAACGAGCCTGGAATTTACTTAGAAGGCTTGGGTGGAGTAAGGATTGAAGACGATTTATTAATTACCGAAACTGGAAGTGAAGTACTAACCTTCTCTCCTAAAGAATTGATTATTCTTTAATTCGATAGCTAGTAAGAGCGTTTCTGTGGTAAACTAAAGCAAATGTTAGTCTCAGGAGGAATAATAATGATTTCAGTAAACGATTTTAAAACGGGCCTTACCATTGAATTGGACGGCGGACTATGGAAAGTAGTAGACTTCCAACACGTAAAACCAGGTAAAGGTGCTGCTTTTGTTCGTAGTAAATTAAAAAACTTGCGTACAGGAGCTGTTCAAGAGAAAACCTTCCGTGCAGGAGAAAAAGTAGGCCGCGCACATATTTCAAATCGTAAGATGCAGTACTTGTACGCTTCTGGCGACGCACATGTTTTCATGGATATGGATAACTATGAGCAAGTTGAATTGCCAACTGCTCAAATTTCTGATGAATTGAACTATCTGAAAGAAAACATGGAAGTTCATTTGATTATGTATGATACAGAAACACTTGGCGTAGATTTGCCAAATACGGTAGTTTTGACTGTTGAAGAAACAGAACCAGGTATCAAAGGGGATACTGCCTCTGGTGGTTCTAAACCTGCAAAAATGGAAACTGGATTAATGGTAAACGTACCATTCTTTGTTAACGCAGGAGACCAGCTTATCGTGAACACTGGCGATGGCTCTTATGTTTCCCGTGCGTAAGTAGCGTTTTAGAAGAGGAGTGGAGAATATGGAAGAAACAAATATTCCATTGAAAGATAAAAATACGGCTTTAGGAAATATTGAAATCGCTCCGGAAGTGCTTGAAGTTATTTCTGGTATCGCTGTGAATGAAGTTGATGGTGTCTATGCGATGCGTGGAACATTCAAGAGTGGTGTGAATGAGTTGCTTGGACGCTCTTCTCACAATAAAGGGGTACATCTTAATATTGACGAGCATGGTTTGTCTGTAGATGTTTACTGCTACATTAAATACGGCGTTTCTGTTCCGAAAGTAGCACTTGAAATGCAACAAAAAATAAAGGAACAAATCCTATTTATGAGTGATTTAGAAGTCAACATCGTAAACGTTCATGTAGTCGGTCTCGTTACCCCACGTGAAATCGAAAAGCATCAAGCAGGATTGGCCAAAGGACTGGAGGAGCAAGAGTGACTTTTCCACCCTTAAATCGACATCAAGTGAGAGAGAAAGCTTTGCAAGCTATTTTCCAATTGAAGTTCAACGACGAGTTAGAGCGTGACGAAGCAATTCATGCCGCTATTCTAAGTGAATGGGAAGATGCAGAGCCAGGTGAATTGCCGGATGAGCCTTATCTAAGTAGTCTGGTACATGGCGTATTAGATAATCAAGAGGCGATCAATGAAACCATTCGTCCATACCTGAAAAATTGGACACTTGAGCGGTTGCCAAAAACAGATAGTATTATCTTACAACTAGCAGTCTACGAAATGTGTTTTGCTGAAAATACAGACGTACCACAAAGAGTCGCGCTTAATGAGGCGATTGAGCTAGCGAAAGAGTACTGTGATGAGAAATCACGTAAATTCATTAATGGTGTTTTATCGAACTTAATGAATACTCAAGAATAGACTAGTGAAGAGGCGGAGAGACCTAACTCCCGCCTCTTTCTTCTTTCCATACCCACTATTTTAGTTCATTCTTATAATATGGTAGAATAATAGAAAATCCAGAGAATGTGGTGAGCAAATGGAAACACAATTACTTGAAGGCAAAAAGCTAGCCAAAAAGATGCAAACAGTGATGGAAACGCGAGTTTCTCAGTTGAAGGAGAAAGGGCTGACTCCTGGTCTAACAGTTGTTTTGGTCGGTGACGACCCGGCAAGCCAAACCTATGTGCGGAATAAAGAACGACAAGCGACAAAAGTAGGAATCAAATCAGAAGTGATCCGTCTAGATGCATCCATTACAGAAGAAGAACTACTTCAAGTGGTTTATCAATTAAATGAAGATAAAACAGTACATGGGATTCTCGTGCAACTTCCTTTACCAAGGCATATGAATGAGCAGCGAGTTTTACGAGCCATTGACTACGAAAAAGATGTGGATGGCTTCCATCCGATGAACATGGGTAATTTTTTGTTAGGAAATGAAGGAGCACTGCCCTGCACGCCGCTTGGAATTATGACCTTGCTGAAAGAGTATGAAATTGAAATAGAAGGAAAGAATGCATTAGTGATTGGTCGAAGCAATATTGTCGGTAAACCGATGGCCCTCATGTTGATGAAGGATCATGCGACGATTACGATTGCCCACTCCAGAACAAAAAACTTAAAAGAACTAACGAAGCAAGCTGATATCGTCGTAGCTGCGATTGGTCGTGGCCATTTCATTACCGGAGATTTCTTGAAGCCAGGAGCTGTGGTTGTGGATGTTGGAATGAACCGAGATGAAAATGGCAAGTTAATTGGGGATGTCGATACCGAATCAGCAATGGGAATTGCTAGTTACATCACTCCTGTTCCAGGTGGGGTAGGACCAATGACCATTACCATGTTATTAGAACAAACAATTCGAAAAGTAGAAGTAGATTGAGGTGAGTCAGTGAGCACGCAATATTTAACCGTCAGTGCCCTTACAAAATATATTAAACGGAAATTCGACGCTGATCCTTACTTAGAACGGGTTTATTTGACCGGTGAGGTTTCTAACTACCGGAGAAGGCCAAATCATCAGTATTTCAGCATTAAAGATGACCATGCTGTTATCTCTGCTGTGATGTACCGCCATGAATTCAATCGATTGAAATTCCAGCTACAAGATGGAATGAAAATCCTGCTGATTGGTCGCGTTAGTGTCTACGAACCAGGCGGCAATTATAATATTGTGATTGAACATATGGAACCAGATGGAATTGGTGCTTTGTTCCAAGCCTATACAGAATTAAAGGAGAAGCTGACGAAGGAAGGCCTGTTTTCTTTACCGAAAAAACCCTTGCCTCGTTATCCTAAGAAGATAGCTATTGTCACCAGCCCAAGTGGAGCTGTGATTCGAGACATTATGACGACAATTAAACGTCGGTATCCAATTGTACAACTAGAGCTGTATCCAACCGTTGTTCAAGGAAAAGAATCAGCCGAAAGTATCGTCAAGAATCTGAAGAAGATAAAAAAAGCCGGCGACTATGACCTCGCTATTATTGGTCGAGGCGGTGGTTCCATCGAAGATTTGTGGTCGTTTAATGAAGAGGCGGTCATACGACAAATCATTGATATGGATATTCCGATTATTTCCTCTGTTGGCCATGAAACGGATACGACCTTATCAGATTTAGCAGCTGATGTACGAGCAGCCACACCAACGGCTGCTGCAGAACTTTCTGTGCCTGTCTTAGCAGAAGTATTACAAGAAATTAAAATGCGAGAACAACGATTGTATCAAACCATGCGGAGTAAGCTGGCGTTACGTCAAGAAATGTTGAATCGTTTCATGCGCTCTTATGTCTTCCGTCAGCCGAACAGGCTGTATGAAGGACATTTAGTTCGTTTGGATCAGTATACATCTCGACTACAGAATAATGTGATGCAAACCGTTCAATCTGCAAATCATCGCCAACATCAGCTTGCTTTACGACTGCAAAATACAAATCCGATTAATCAAATAAAGGTCTTAAAACGAGATTGGCACCAGTTGGATGAAGATTTGCATCAAAGTATGCAACGCTATATAGACAGTCAGCAACAATCCCTCCATCATATGATGGAATCTCTAGATTTATTGAGTCCCCTTAAAATTATGGCTCGGGGTTACTCCTATGTTACGGTTAACGACACGATTCTAACTTCAACAGATGAAGTAGAAGTTGGGCAGGCAGTAAGTATTTATCTAGAAAATGGACAATTAGAAGCACAAATAACAGCCAAGAAGGAGAAAAACGATGGCAGAAATGAACGTAACTGATTTGAGTTTTGAAGATGCAATGAAGCAATTAGAAGCGATTGTAACAAAATTAGAGTCTGGAGATGTACCTCTAGAGGATGCCTTACAGCAATTCCAACAAGGGATGCAGTTGAGCAAGTATTGTCAAGATACGCTCAACAATGCAGAACGAACCTTAACCAAGATGATTGCACCTGACGGATCTGTACAAGATTTCGAAACGGAAGAATAGGAGGGTGATTCGAATGTCAAATAACTACGAACCCACGCTGCCTATGGATGTTTTTGAACGATATTTAACAGAAGCGTTGCAGATTTATGCACCAGCCTCGCCAACGCTACGCAATGCTATGGAATATTCGGTAAGTACAGGAGGAAAACGATTCCGTCCGATGCTTCTCTTGACGACCGCATTGTTTGGAAAAGGAAATGTAGAAGACGCCTTTCCAGCTGCAGCGGCCTTAGAGTGGATTCACACCTACTCCTTGATCCATGATGATTTACCTGCGATGGATGATGATGACTTTCGTCGTGGCAAGCCAACCACTCACAAACAATTCAATGAAGCAGTGGCAATCCTGGCAGGGGATGCTTTATTGACTGCTGCTTTCACGATGATTCTTAATCAAGAATCCATTTCTTATGAAAAACGAGTCTTGCTTGCTAAAGCTTTGGGAGAAGCGGCAGGTCCAAATGGAATGGTAGCAGGCCAGATGAATGATATAGAAGGTGAAGAAAAAGAGCTATCACTGGAACAGTTAGCTGCCATTCACCAAAAGAAAACTGGTGAGCTCATTGAGTACGCATTATATGCAGGATGCCTACTAGCAGATGTTCCAGTAAATGCGACAACTTCCTTGAGAAGTTACGGAAAGCATCTCGGGTTGGCGTATCAGATTCATAATGACTTAAAAGATGTGTTGCTTGATACAGACGACTCTGGAAAAGAAGCAGGTCGCGATCAAGTGCTGGGTAAAAATACCTATCCTTCTTTATTAGGAGTATCGGGTGCAGCAGAGCGTTTAGAAACAGAAATTCAAGCAGCAGAGAACGAACTTGAAAAAATTCGTCTAGGCGCTGATGCCGCTGTTGTAAATGTCGAATACTTAGACGTTCTACACCAATTATTAGAATATGTAAAAATTGATTCGGGAGTTTAGCACATGCAAAAAGAGAGAATTGACTTACTCGTTGTCCAACAAGGATTAGCAGATTCCCGTGAAAAAGCCAAGCGCATGGTAATGGCCGGGCAAATATATGATGAAAAAAACCAACGTTATGACAAGCCGGGAGAGAAAATCCCTTTAGAAACGCAACTACATGTGAAAGGGGAAACCTTGAAGTATGTCAGTAGAGGTGGTTTGAAGCTGGAAAAGGCCTTAGAAGAATTCCAGATTTCACTTGATGGGAAAGTTGTGTTGGATATCGGTTCTTCTACTGGCGGCTTTACAGACGTATCCTTACAGAGTGGAGCAGCATTATGCTACGCTTTGGATGTAGGAACCAATCAACTGGATTGGAAGTTGCGGAGTGATGACCGTGTAGTAGTTATGGAGCAAGTAAACTTCCGTTACAGCAAACCAACAGACTTTACAATGGGGCAGCCTCAATTTGCCTGTATGGATGTATCTTTTATCTCCTTGAAATTAATCTGGCCTGTATTAAAGGAGATTTTGGCAGAAGGCGGAGAAGCGGTGGCATTGATCAAACCACAGTTTGAAGCCGGTAAGGCAAAAGTTGGGAAAAAAGGAATCGTATCCGATCCTAAAGTACATGCAGAAGTATTAGAAGAGATGCTGACCTTTGCTATCAGTATTGGATTTGATGTGAAGGCCCTTAACTTCTCACCCATTACAGGCGGTACAGGAAATATTGAATTTTTAGTTCATTTGCATTCGACTCAGAAAGAGTTGGGAGAAATGAATCCATCTGTATCCATTCATGCTGTAATACAAGAAGCACATGCTCATCTTAAAAATAAAGCCATCCATCTTTCCTAAAATGGGCACCTAGTTGAATAAAGGAGACAAGACTATGCTTCAAGAAATTTCCATTAAAAACTTCGCCATTATTGATCAACTTCAAATCAGCTTTGAAGACGGAATGACAGTCTTGACTGGGGAAACAGGAGCTGGTAAATCCATTATTATTGATGCGGTTGGTTTGCTAGCCGGCGGAAGAGGCTCAAGTGACTTAATTCGTCACGGTGAAAACAAAACGACCTTACAAGGCCTTTTTACCATGCCTTCTTCCAAACGGCTGCTTGACCTGCTAGAAGAATATGGAATCGAAGCAGAAGATGGACAAATGATTCTGCAAAGAGAGTTATCACGAAATGGGAAAAATGTAGCGCGAGTGAATGGCAATATTGTTACCGTGTCCGTACTTCGTGAGATTGCCAGTCACTTAATTGATATTCATGGTCAAAATGAACATCAAGAGCTGATGGATCCATTGAAACATCTAACGTTATTGGATCGTTTTGCAGATGAGCAGTTGACATCACTGCTTGATGAATATCGAGAACATTATCAGCGTTACTTGCAGGTTCGAAGAGAACGAAATGAACTGCAATCAGATGAACAACAAAATATTCAGCGGATTGATTTATTAAATTTTCAAATCAATGAAATCGAGCAAGCCAATCTGGATGATGATAACGAAGAAGATGAATTGACAGAGGAACGTAATTTACTTGTAAACTATCAACGCATTTTACAAGGATTGACCACCGCATACCAATATTTACAGGGTGAAGAAGGAAATGCATTGGATCAAATTGGGGTTGCGATGGAGTCACTCGATAAAATTCAAGGGTTCAATGCACATTATGCAGCCTTTTACACAAGTGTATCGGAAGCATATTATCAGTTACAAGATAGTGCCTCTTCGGTTCGTGATGAGATTGACGACTTGAGTTATGATGAGAGTCGGCTAAATGAAATCGAGTTGCGTTTGGAAATGATCAAACAGCTGAAGCGTAAATATGGCAGTTCCATTGTAGAGATAAAAGCTTACTATGAGAAAATTACGCATGAACTTGATCGGATTTCCAATAAAGAGAGCTATTTAGAAAACCTTACAAAGGCTTATCAGAAGGAAAGAGACACCTTAATCCGAATCGGAAAGTCTCTTACTGCGCAACGAAAAGAAACAGCACAAAAGTTAGAACAAGAAATCCATCAGCAGTTGCGGGAATTATATATGGAAAAAGCGCGGTTCCAAGTGTTCTTTCATTCAGAAAATGAAGTGCAAATTCATCCGGATGGACTGGATTCACTCGAGTTTTATATTTCTACGAATGTTGGTGAACCGTTTAAACCGCTTGCTCGAGTAGCCAGTGGCGGTGAATTGTCACGGATGATGCTGGCATTGAAAACAATCTTTACTCAAAACCAAGGAATTACCAGTATTATATTCGATGAAGTAGACACGGGGGTAAGTGGGCGCGTAGCTCAAGCGATTGCCAATAAAATCCATGCAGTATCCAGTCATTCGCAAGTGCTCTGCATCAGTCATCTTCCGCAAGTTGCTGCTATGGCGGACCATCATTTCTATATCGAGAAAGAAGTCGTCAACGATCGTACCACAACACACGTGGACAAAATTACAGATCACAAACGAATCAATGAAATCGCCCGGATGCTAGCAGGTACAGATATCACGGAATTATCCTTGGCGCATGCCCATGAATTGTTGGATTTAGCTGAAAAAGCAAAGTAAAGGATTTGATTTTCTGATTACAAAAATAGTAGCCCATCGTGGCAGTAAAGGAACTGCTCCAGAAAACACTATTGCTGCTTTTAAGGAAGCTCTGCGGGTAGGAAGTGATGGAATTGAACTGGATGTCCACCTTTCAAAAGATGGCATTCCCGTGGTGATTCACGACGAATCGATTAACCGGACAACAAATGGGAAGGGTTATGTCAAAGACTTGACTGTAGCAGAGTTGCAACAATACGACGCTGGCAGTTGGTTCCATACCCGTTTCTCAGGGGAGAAAATCCCTACCTTGGAAGAAGTGATGGAGGTTCTGATCGAACATGACTTTGAGGGAATGTTGAATATCGAGCTGAAGACAGATCAAATTCCTTATTTAGGAATTGAAAGAATCGTTCTCGATTTGGTTCGTTCCTACCAACCACGCTTTACGACTATTTATTCCAGTTTTAATTACGAAACAATGGAACGCTTGACGAAACTGGACCGACGCGCAGAATTTGCTCTTCTTTTTAGTGAAAAGGGTAAAAATTTGACGAAATTGCCAAGTGGAAGGGTAGTGAAAGCGTGGCATCCTCGCCATACGCTGTTACCCTATCTCCTTTCAACGAAGTCCGTAACAATCCCCATTCGCGTATGGACTGTGAACCGCCGCTTACACATGGCATATTGTTTTGTAAATAAGGTAGATACAATCATTACCGACTTTCCCGAAAAAGCATTGAAAGTTAGGAAGTTGTTGCAACGTGAAAAATAAAGTACTAGTCATTATGGGCCCAACGGCAGTTGGAAAAACTGCCTTAGGGATCCAGCTAGCAAAGAAGTACAATGGTGAAGTGATAAACGGCGATTCACTTCAAGTTTATCGAAAACTAGACATTGGGACTGCTAAAGTCACGGAGGAAGAGATGAATGGTGTACCTCACCATTTAATCGACATTGTCGATATGACAGAGCCCTTTACAGCCAGTGACTTTAAGGTGGCCGCAGAACAAGTAATAGAGGGTATTCAGAAGCGGAATAAACTTCCGATTCTGGTAGGCGGATCAGGATTGTATATTCAAGGACTGTTAGAGAATATGCAATTTGGTAATACAGGAGAAGATGTTGCCTACCGACAACAATTAGAAGCCGAGTTGGTAGCTACTGGATCAAAGGAGCTATGGGAAAAGCTTGCTGCAATTGATTCAAAGGCTGCTGCAAATATCCATCCTAACAATTCTAGGCGTGTGATTCGAGCTCTAGAAGCTATTCACGTCAGTGGTACCAAATTTTCTGAACAAGAAGTCATTAGGGATGAACAGAAGTATGACTCGTTACTAATTGCCTTGGACAGTGACCGAACCTTGCTCTATGACCGTATCAATCAGCGGGTAGACCACATGGTGGAAGCAGGACTCATTGAAGAAGCGCGTATGCTTTATGAGGAACCAAAGGGATTAGAGAGCCAAGCTATCAAAGGAATTGGTTACAAAGAATGGATTCCCTATTTCGAGGGAAATCAGTCACGTGAAGAAGTCATCGAACAAATCAAACAGAATTCAAGACGTTACGCCAAACGCCAACTCACTTGGTTCCGTAACCGAATGAAAGATGTCCATTGGTTTGATAGTAAAGAAATAGATTATTTAGCAAACGTTGAAAAAGTAGTCGATTCCTTTTTCGAGAAAGACCAAACAAAGTAAAGGTGGTGGCATCATGGAAACAAGTACAGAACAAGAAAAAGTAATCCTTGTAAGCGTGCAAACGAATCAATCGGATGATCTCTTTACATACGAGTTAGAAGAACTAGAGCGCTTAGTGGATACTGCTAAAGGAAAAGTAATTGCCACATTAACTCAGAAAAAGTCTGACCACGATTCCCGGACCATTATTGGAAAAGGGAAATTAGAGGAACTCGGGCATTTAGTAGAGGAATTACAACCGCAGACGATTATTTTTGCTCAAGAATTGTCACCACGTCATATGCGTAATATTCAAGAAGTAATTGATTGTAAAATTATCGACCGCATTCAATTGATTCTTGATATCTTTGCAATGCGGGCGACGAGTAAAGAAGGGAAGTTGCAGGTTTCTCTTGCTCAACTGAATTATCTGTTGCCACGTTTGACCGGTCAAGGGATTAATATGTCACGGCTTGGAGCCGGAATTGGTACAAGAGGTCCAGGGGAAACAAAATTGGAAACAGATCGTCGTCACATTAACCGCCAAATTACAGAAATTAAGAAGAGTTTGGCTGAATTGGAATTACACCGTCAACGTTCTCGTGAGAAGCGTGGAGCGAGCGGTATCTTCCAAATTGGGTTAATCGGATATACGAATGCAGGGAAGTCTACACTCTTGAATCGTTTGACAGATGCAGAAACGTTTGAAGAAAACTTGCTTTTTGCTACATTAGATCCTTTAACTCGGAAGATGAACTTCCCTAATCAATTTCAAGCAACTTTGACCGATACCGTTGGATTTGTGCAGAATCTTCCTACCCAGCTCATTCATGCGTTCCATTCGACGCTAGAGGAGAGTAGAGGGATGGATCTGTTCTTGCACGTAGTCGATTGTTCGCAAGAATTCTACGTTGAACAAGAAAACACCGTCATCGATTTAATTAAGGACTTAGAGATGGTAGAGACACCGGTTCTAACAATCTATAATAAAAAAGATCAGATGCATCCGTCTTTCCACCCTCGTTTGCATCCACACATTGTGGTTTCTGCACTGGATTCAAATGACGTGGATCAGCTGATTGCGTTTATGTGGGAAGAAATTAAAAAAATTCTTTTACCTTTTGAATGGCGCGTAGATGCCCAAAATGGAAATCTTCTCAGCCAATTGCAACGGGAAACCTTCGTAGAAACACTGACATTCTTGGAGGAAGAAGGTTGCTATCTAGTAAAAGGGTTTGTAAAGAGTAATTCGAAATGGTTAGGAGTATTTAAAGAGAATGAGTCAAACAACGAATAACATGGAACAAATTGTTGAAAAAGTAGAAGAACAAATCCAGCCAGTCCTAAAAGAAATTCAAAAAAAAGTTCGTTTTAATCAAAAAAAGGTTCTGGATGGTTTCCGTAAATGTAACGTGAGTGATTTTCACTTCACACCAAGTACGGGATATGGATATGGTGATAGCGGACGAGATACCTTGGAAGAGCTGTACGCAGAAGTATTTCAAGGAGAAGCGGCTTTAGTACGTCCTCAGATTATCTCAGGCACGCATGCGATTGCGACGGCCCTTTTAGGAGTCTTACGCCCTGGTGATGACCTATTGTATATTACGGGCCAGCCGTACGATACTTTGCTTGATATTGTTGGAGTTACCGGAAACGGAATTGGATCATTAAAAGAATTCCAAATTGGTTATCATCACGTTGACTTGTTAGAAGATGGTCGCGTTGATTTCGATGAAGTAAAAGCCAACTTATCAGAACGAACAAAAGTGATTGGTATTCAACGTTCGAGAGGATATGCAAACCGTCCGTCATTTACGATTAGCGATATAGAAGAGATGATTGCAACCATTAAGCCGCTTGTGCCAAATGCGATATTCTTTGTCGATAATTGTTACGGGGAATTTGTTGAAACAAGGGAGCCGCTTGAAGTGGGTGCTGACTTGATTGCTGGTTCGCTGATCAAGAATCCAGGCGGCGGAATCGTAAAAATGGGCGGCTATATTGTAGGATCAGAAGAGTTGATTGAAAAATGTGCCTACCGACTCACTACGCCGGGAATTGGACGTGAAGCGGGAGCCACCCTGTACAGCTTGTTAGAGATGTACCAGGGCTTATTTTTGGCTCCTCACGTAGTAGGTGAAGCAGTGAAAGGGGCAGTCTACACAGCAGCCTTATTGGAACACTTCCAGGTTGAATCTACTCCTCGTTGGGATGACCCACGTACGGACTTGATTCAAATGGTTGCTCTCCCTTCAAAAGACGAGATGATTGCATTTGCTCAAACGATACAAAAATATTCCCCCATTGATTCCAGTGTCTTGCCAATTCCTGCACCTATGCCGGGATATGATGATGATGTCATTATGGCAGCCGGGACGTTTATTCAAGGAGCGAGCATTGAACTCTCGGCAGATGGCCCAATTCGTCCGCCATATTTATTATATATTCAAGGTGGGCTTACATACGAACACGTTCAGTTGGCCGTAACAGCAGCAGTAGAAGAAACTTTTATGTAGTGATTTTCGTAGAACCCCAAGGATGACTGGTATAAACACCGAGCCTTCCTTGGGGTATTATTTGCTTCCTGACCAAAACGGGAGCATAATCATTTTATTAAAAGAAGAAAGTGAATGAAGGAGTTGGATAAAGTGGAATGGATTAAATTAATCGGAATCGCCATTATTGTGGTTGGATTTTTATTAAAGTTAGATACGATTGCAGTTGTATTGATTGCAGCAGTAGTTACAGGTTTAGTTTCGGGGATTTCTTTTGTGGAAGTATTGGAAATATTGGGGCAAGCATTTATTGATAATCGATTGGTGACGTTGTTCTTCTTGACCTTGCCGATGATTGGTTTATCCGAGCATTTTGGGCTAAAAGTTCAAGCTACCAACCTAATTAAAAATCTAAAAGGATTAACATCTGGAAGAATGTTGACTCTCTATCAGTTTATTCGTGAATTAGCAGCCTTCTTCTCCATTCGGGTTCAAGGACAAACTCAATTCGTACGTCCGATTGTCGATCCAATGGTTCAAGCAGCCGCAAAGCTGAAGTATGATGAGGTGGATGAAGAGGACAAAGAATTATTGAAAGCTCAAGCTGCAGCTTCTGAAAATTACGGGAACTTCTTCGCACAAAATACTTTTATTGCAAGTTCAGGAGTATTGTTGATTGCAGGAACAATGGAATCGCTTGGTTATGATGTCTCTCCAGTTTCAGTTGCACAAGCATCGATTCCGATCGCCCTGATTGCTTTGTTCTTTGCTGCAGTCCAGAATCAATGGACCGACCGCAAGTTAAGTCGTAAGTACAAGAAAGGGGCTAAAAAATAATGGATGCTACTTATATTACAGAGACAGTAGTGCCTCTATTGCTTGAATTTTTCTTCATCTTGATTGGGTTCCAATTATTTTATACAGCTTACCGAGTCTTGCGACAAAAAAATCATCCAGCTCGTCTTGGTACTGCCTTATTCTGGACGCTGTTAGGAATCTTGTTTGCGGGTGGAAACATCTTGCCGCCGGTATTCAGCGGTATTTTATTAATGGGAATCGGTGTAAGTACACTCTTAAAACAGGTGAAACTTGGACATGTGGAAGTAAACACGGAGCAGGAACAAGAAATCCATGCCAAACGTTTTCGTAATAAAATTTTTGTACCCGCTATCCTGTTGGCATTAACAGCTGTATTGATTGCTCAGCTTACTCCATTTGGAGGACAAGTCGGAATCGGAACAGCTGCAGTACTGTCATTAATTGTAGCAATGGTGTTATTTGGTGCTGGTCCAAAATTAATGATTGATGAATCAGATCGAATGGTACAACAAGTCGGGACAACGGGAATTCTACCGCAACTGTTAGCTGCTCTAGGAGTTTTATTTACAACGGCTGGAGTAGGAGAAGTAATCGCTGATCTAATCTCTGGTTTTGTACCAAAAGGAAACCCATTAATTGGGGTCATTGCCTATGTGTTGGGGATGGTTATTTTTACGATGATTATGGGGAACGCATTTGCAGCCTTTACAGTCATTACCGCTGGAATCGGAATTCCATTTGTAATGGCGCAAGGCGCTGATCCGGTAGTTGCTGGAGCTTTAGCAATGACGGCTGGTTTCTGCGGAACATTGATGACACCGATGGCTGCAAACTTCAATGCATTGCCAGCTGCACTGCTAGAGATGAAAAATCCAAATGGTGTGATTAAAGCTCAAACGCCAATGGCACTTCTTTTGATTGTGGTTCACATTGTATTGATGTATGTATGGGCTTTTTAATATAAGGGATTAGAATTTCGTGTTACAATTATTGAACAGAAATAAAGGAGAGGATACCATGAAAATTTTAGTAGCAGCATTCGATCCCTTTGGCGGAGAGAAAATTAATCCTGCTTTAGAAGCAGTAAAAAAATTAGACGATCAAATTGCAGGAGCAGAGATTACTAAATTAGAAATTCCGACTGTTTTCCATAAGTCAGCACAAACCTTACGCGAGAAAGCAATCGAATTGAAACCAGACATGATTTTATGTGTGGGTCAAGCGGGTGGGCGCTACGCTCTAACGCCGGAACGAGTGGCGATTAACCAAGACGATGCACGTATTGAAGACAATGAAGGGAACCAACCTATTGATGTTCCTATTCAAGAAGACGGAGCACCGGCTTATTTTGCTACCCTTCCAATTAAAGCAATGGTACAAAAAATGAAAGAAGCGGGTGTACCTGCTGAAGTTTCGAACAGTGCCGGTACATTTGTCTGCAACCACATTATGTATCAAGCTTTGTATCTGACCGAGAAAGAAATGCCGAGTGTGCGTGCTGGGTTTATCCACGTACCGTTTATTCCTGAGCAAGTAGTATCAAAACCAGGCCAACCTTCAATGAGTCTTGAAGATATCGCAAAAGGCTTATCTGCGGCAATAGAAGCTATGGTGGAATACCATGATAAAGAAGACGTGAAGAGCATAGGCGGAGCTATCCACTAATGGAAAAGGAGCGGGGACAGCAGTCCTTGCTTCTTTTTTAATTTTTAATAGGTAAAAAAGAAAAGAACTATATACTCCAAAGACACAAAAAACCACCCTCAGAAAGAGGATGGTTTAATATTTGCACCAAAAGTATTTGAAACCTTGATGTATCGCGGTTAAAGTAACGTCTCAGGAGGGATTCGAACCCCCGACCGTTCGCTTAGAAGGCGAATGCTCTATCCTGCTGAGCTACTGAGACAAGTAAAGTTCTTTAACAGAACATCTCTGATTATATGAAATTATCGCCTGTGTGTCAACCTTTCTTCTGAAAAAAATAAAAATAATTTACAGAGCGTCGTTTTTGCATTGCGAAAACGGTTTTTTGTATAATGACATTGTAACTAAATATTATATGGAGAAAGGAAGATTTGAAAATGTTCATTCACAAAAAGGAATTACAATTTCAGTCGAAGCCAGACAGACCAGATCCAGTAATGGCCAGAAAGTTACAAGAAATCCTTGGAGGTCAATGGGGCGAGATGTCCGTCATGAATATGTATTTATTCCAAGGATGGAATGCTCGTGGTGATCAACGTTACAAAGATTTAGTGCTAGATATTGGTACAGAGGAAATCGGACACGTAGAAATGATTGCAACGATGATTGCTCGTCTCTTAGATGATGCTCCAGTTAATC
Organism: Jeotgalibaca caeni; assembly: GCF_028863945.1. Taxonomy (GTDB): domain Bacteria; phylum Bacillota; class Bacilli; order Lactobacillales; family Aerococcaceae; genus Jeotgalibaca; species Jeotgalibaca caeni. Next base: position 37,001 of record NZ_JARBEA010000004.1, read on the forward strand.
ATAAAGAAGCTGCATACGAGAGTGATCCTGCTATCGCAGCTGTTATGGGCGGTATGGATCCGCAGCATGCGATTGTTGCTGGATTAGGAGCAACACCAAGAGATTCAAATGGTGTTCCATGGAGTGGAGCATATATCACAGCTAGCGGAAACTTATTAGCAGACGTTCGCTTAAACTTAACTGCTGAATCTCAAGGTCGTTTACAAGTTTCTCGCTTGTATCACATGACAGACGACAAGGGCGTTAAAGATATGTTGGCGTTCCTATTAGCTCGCGATACGTATCACCAAAATATTTGGGCGAAGATAGCGAAAGATTTAGAAGAGAAGAACGGATTTGTTGTTCCAGCTAATATGGGTGAATTTGAAGTTACGGATGTAAATCATATTCATTATAACTTCTCTGAGGGCGACGACAGCAAATCAGTCGTTGAAGGAATTGCTCCAGATGGAGAACCATTTGAATATGGAGACAAACCAGTTGCATTCGCTGAAAAACCAATTCTTAATCCTGGACCTCCAAATATGCATGCAACAAAAGATGCAACAAAATAAATTTTTATTGAAATTGAATGAAGAAAGAGGCGGGAGATTCAATCCTCGGCTCTTATTTTTTTATCCTTTGGTGTTGGAAAGCTCTTTCAAGTTAAAAGTATGTTATAATAAGTATAACGAACAGATGCCCGTTCATGTCTGAAAAGTGAGGAGACATCTAATGACAAAAAAGATTAACAAAGAAACCCAAACGATGATTGAAGGACAATTACGAAAAGGTACGAGTAATTCGCGAATCGCGAATTTATTGGGCGTAAGTTATGAAGAAGCGTTAGAAGTGGTAGGTACCATTAAGGAATCCATTCGCCCAGAATTAGGAGACCGGATTCGATTTACTTTTAGAGAGCATGAAATGGTTGGTTCCATTACGAAGTTGCTGACGAATAGTGCCGTAGTTGAAATAAACTGGGATTATTCTTCAAATGTAATGAAAGATATTTGCGAAGACAAAACGATTGTTAATTTTAAGGACATCATTGAATTCATGGGTCCAGAAGATGAACAAGAGAATTAAAGACCAGAAGCAGGGGTAAATCCTTTGCTTCTTTTTTGTTGCTTAAATAAACCGGTTTCATTATTAAGAAATTATTAAAACGATTTTTTTTGAGGGAGATTGTTGACAGAAAGAAGAATTTTTTATATAGTTTGGTAGTCAAATGGTTTGACGACCAAACTATTTGTATTTCAAAGTGTTAGCAGATACGACAAAGGAGGGGTACTTTTTTGAGTCATTCCATAGAGGAAATTAATTCTTATCTTGTAGCCATTTTTAGAGAAGTCTTAGACATTGAAGAAGATGCTTTGCGAGGAAGCAATTTCTCTGATTTAAGCGTAAGTGAAATGCATACCATTGAAGCAATCGGCTTATACGGAGACCATACTTCGTCTGAAGTAGCAAAAAAACTAGCAATTACCGCAGGAACCTTGTCTGTTGCGATTAATTCCTTAGTTAAAAAAGGATACGTTGTTCGACAACGTATGGAAAACGATCGTCGCGTCATCAAACTTGGCTTAACGCATAAAGGAAAGCTAGTCTATCGCCTTCATGAAAAATTCCATCGAGAAATGGTTAAAAGAACAATTACTGGTATGGATGACGAAGAAGTAGATGTACTGCTGCGAGGTTTGAGTAATCTCCACAGTTTCTTATTTGAACTAGTCGAAAATATAGATAAACGGGATTGAGACAATGGGAGTAAAAATTACAGCAACAGGACACTATTTGCCACCCCATGTTGTAACCAATGACGATTTAACAGTGTTTATGGACACGAGTGATGAATGGATTCAAAAGCGGACAGGTATTTCGCAACGGCATATTGCTATCAATGAAAACACATCGGATCTAGCAGCTGAGGCCGCTAAACGAATTTTAGCTAGCAGGAACATGGATGCAACTGAACTTGATTTCATTCTTGTTGCGACAATGACCCCAGATGCACAAAGTCCTTCGACAGCTTGTAAGGTTCAAGAAAAAATTGGCGCAACAAAAGCATTTTGTTTCGACATGAATGCAGCTTGTTCTGGTTTCATTTTTGCCTTATCGACTGCCATGCATGTAATGCAGAGTGGCAGTTATCAAAAAGGGCTGGTTCTCGGTGCAGAAACAATGTCTAAAATTATTAATTGGCAAGATCGTTCAACAGCTGTGTTGTTCGGTGACGGTGCGGGAGGCGTATTGTTGGAGCAATCTGCACAGAATTACTTTCTTGCAGAAGATCTACACTCCGATGGAACTCGCTACATGTCATTGACTGCTGACGAAAAAGCAGTTCTGCATCCTTTTCAAAGCGATGCACCAAAAGGCAATCAATATCTCAGCATGGACGGGCGCGGCATTTTCGATTTTGTCAGTCGCAACGTACCTGAAACGATTCATCAAGTGCTCGAGAAAGCCGCATGCAAGAAAGAGGATGTTTCGTGGGTAATTGCCCATCAAGCGAATCGTCGTCTATTAGAAGTACTCAGCAAGAAAGTAAAAATACCCCTAGAAAAATTCGCTACGAATATTGCACAAACGGGTAATACATCCGCGGCAAGCGTACCGATACTCTTGGATCAAATGATTCAAGAAGGAACCATCCAAATCGGTTCAGGAGAAACCATTCTTCTAACAGGATTCGGTGGAGGCCTAACCTGGGGCTCAATTATGATGAACATATAAAAAATACAAACAAAATAATGGAGGATTTATCATGACATTCGAAAAAATTAAAGCAATTATTGTGGACCAATTGGACAAGGACGAAGAAGAAGTACAATTAACAACGAACTTCCGTGAAGACTTAGATGCAGACAGCTTGGATCTATTCCAAATCATCAACGATATCGAAGATGAATTTGACGTAAAAGTTGAAACAGACGAAGGAATCAACACGGTTGAAGACTTGGTAAAATACGTAGATTCTCAATTAGTATAATTTCTAAAAGAAGAAAGTGGGCTCTTGTATGAAATCTGTTTTATGTGAAATGTTGGGGATCGACTACCCAATCATTCAAGGAGCCATGGCATGGGTGGCAGACGCTGATTTAGCGAGTGCTGTATCCAATGCAGGTGGGCTGGGATTGATCGGAACTGGTCATGATCCCGTAGAAGTCGTAAAGCATAAAATTAGAGATATGAAGGCAAAAACGGATCGGCCCTTTGGCGTTAACATCATGTTGTTGAATATGCATGTAGACGCAGTTGTGGATGAAGTTTGCGCTTCAGGAATCAAAGTGGTGACAACCGGTGCTGGGAGTCCAGGAAGATACATGGAGAAGTTTAAAGCTGCTGGAATTACCGTAATTCCAGTAGTTGCTTCTGTGGCGTTGGCGAGACGTATGGAAAAAGAAGGCGCTGACGCGATTATTGTAGAAGGTATGGAAGCAGGCGGTCATATTGGGAAGGCAACTACGATGGCTTTAGTGCCACAAATTGTAGATGCCGTATCGATCCCTGTCATTGCAGCTGGTGGAATTGGTGACGGACGTGGAATGGCAGCAGCATTTATGCTAGGTGCAGTCGGCGTTCAAGTAGGAACTCGATTTGTAGTTGCAAAAGAATCCAATGCTCATCAAAACTTCAAACAATCCATTATCAAAGCCAAAGATATTGATACAGTCATTACTGGTCAAATCACTGGCCATCCCGTACGTGTTTTGCGCAATAAATTGACCCGTGAATACTTACAAGCGGAAAAAGAAGAAACAAGTAAACCTGTTCCGGATTTAGGACGCTTGGAGAAAATAGGCCAAGGAGCTTTGCGCAAAGCAGTAGTGGAAGGCGATAAGGACTATGGTTCAATGATGGCTGGTCAAATTGCCGGTCTCATCAAAAAAGAAGAAACATGTCAAGAAATCATTCATGATTACATGACCGTCTGCAAGCATACAATTGCGAATGTAGCTTCTGTGTGGGCAGATTAAAAAAGAGGTGAAAAGATGTCACTGGCATTTGTATACAGTGGTCAAGGAGCCCAGTATGCCGGAATGGGTAGGGAACTTTATGACGCTCATTCCATCGTACGCTCCGTCTTCGACGAAGCAACGGCACTGCTTGGCTATGATATGAAGGAACTTTGTTTTCATGAGAATGAAACCTTACATCTAACTGAATATACACAACCAGCTATTCTAACCGTCAGCTATGCGATTGATCGTCTTCTTGAACAAGAAGGGATTCAACCAGCAGTTGTTGCCGGATTGAGCCTTGGAGAATATACAGCACTGGTGAAAGCCAATGCTTTTTCTTTTACAGAGGCTTTGAAGTTGGTTTCAAAACGTGGGAAGTATATGAGTGAGGCAGCACCTCCTGGAACAGGGAAAATGGTTGCCGTCATGAATGCGGAACGCTCCATCATTGAAGAAGTATGTGAAGAAGCATCGAAGGTGGCGTATGTCGCTCCGGCAAACTACAATATGCCGACTCAAATCGTCATTGGCGGAGAAGCTGAAGGGGTTGACCGAGCCGTTCAACTTTTAGAAGAAAAAGGCGTACGTCGCATGATTCCTCTTCAAGTCAGTGGACCGTTCCATACGGCATTGCTTCATCCAGCAGCGATGCGGTTAAAAGTAGACCTTTCAACCATTCACTTCGAAGAGCCAAATATTCCAGTAATTGGAAATACTGAAGCAAAAGTTATGATTCAGAGTGAAATACCTCATCTACTGGAACGACAAGTTGAATCTGCTGTAAAGTGGGAAGACAGTGTCCGGTTTATGATTGAAATGGGTGTAGACACTTTTGTGGAAGTCGGACCAGGGAAAACGTTAAGTAAATTCATCAAGAAAATTGATAAGACGGTTACCGTTTTGAATGTGGAAGATCAACAATCCTTGGAGAAGACAATCGAATCACTAAAGAGATGAGGAGATCAAATGGAATTAAAAGGGAAAACCGTCCTTGTAACAGGAAGTTCTAGAGGAATCGGTGAAGCCATTGCAACAGAGTTTGCCAAGCAAGGTGCCAACATCGTATTGAATGCTCGTAAACCGATTGCGGAAGAGGCCATTCAGGCTTTAACTGCATATGGTGTTGAAGTAGAAGTCCTTTTAGGGGATGTCAGCGACTTCGAAGCGGCGAAAGAAATGGTGTCAAAAACCAAAGAACGTTTTGGTTCGATTGATGTCTTGGTAAATAATGCAGGCATGAATAGAGATAAACTGATCATGCGAATGGACGAAGCAGATTTTGATGCAACCTATGAAGTCAATCTAAAAGGACCGTTTAACATGATTCGTCATGCTTTACCAATCATGTTAAAACAACGCAATGGTTCTATTATTAATATTTCAAGTGTAGTGGGGGAGTCTGGTAATGTCGGACAAGCCAACTATGCAGCCAGCAAAGCAGGCGTGATTGGGTTAACCAAATCAGTTGCCAGAGAAGCGGCGCCAAGAGGAGTAACCTGTAATGCGATCACTCCTGGATTTATTGAAACAGATATGACAGATGCGCTATCAGAGAAAGTTCAAAAAGCAATGATGGAACAAATTCCTTTGAAGAAATTTGGAAAAGCAACAGACGTTGCAGAAGCAGCAGTCTTTTTAAGTAAAGCAAACTATATTACTGGCCATAGCATTCGTGTGAATGGTGGCATGTACATGTAAGGAGGAAAAAGATGAATCGTGTAGTCATTACCGGAATGGGTGCAGTTACTCCACTAGGCAATAACGTTACTGATTTCTGGAATGGAATTAAAAACGGCCAACATGGGTTCGCCCCAATTACGAAGTTTGATGCGTCTGAAACAGGCATCACCGTAGCAGCTGAAGTGAAAGACTTCGATCCAAGTCAATTTATGGACCGGAAAGAATATAAACGGATGGATCTTTATTCCCAATATGCAGTGGCAGCATCTGTTCAAGCAGTCGCAGATAGCGGATTGGAAGTAGACAAAATTGATGCTACCCGTTTTGGTGTCATGATCGGTTCTGGAATCGGCGGACTAAATGAAATGGAATCCGGCATTATTAAGATGCACAATAAAGGACCAAAACGTGTTCCACCATTGTTCGTACCGATGACCATTGGAAACATGGCAGCTGGAAACACATCCATTAAAGTTGGAGCAAAAGGGATTAGTTTAGATATCGTTACCGCTTGCGCATCCGCAACGAACTCCATTGGGGAAGCTTATCGGAATATTAAGCATGGCTACTCAGACGTTATTCTAGCGGGTGGAGCTGAAGGAACGATTTGTGAAATCGGAATTGCTGGCTTCGCAGCCCTAACCGCTCTTTCTGAAAGTGAAGATCCAGACCGCGCATCCATTCCTTTTGACAAAGAAAGAAATGGGTTTGTCATGGGAGAAGGAGCTGGCGTTCTGATGTTGGAAAGTTTGGAACATGCAAAAGCTCGTGGTGCAAACACTCTGGCAGAAGTTGTAGGATATGGAAGTAATTCAGATGCCTACCATATGACAGCACCAACAGAAGATGGAAGCGGCGCGGGTAAAGCGATGCAAATGGCGTTAGCAGATGCAGGAATTACCCCTGATCAAGTCGATTACATCAATGCGCATGGTACAAGTACACCGGCAAATGATTCATCAGAAACCAAAGCGATTAAATATGCACTTGGAGAAGCAGCAGAAAAAGTTGCGATTTCAAGCACGAAGAGTATGACCGGACATTTATTAGGAGCGGCAGGTGGAATTGAATCCGTAGCTTGTGTTAAAGCGATTCAAGAAGGATTCTTGCCACCAACTCTTGGGTTACGTGTTCCGGATGAACAATGTGACTTAGATTATGTAGCAAATACTGGAAGACCAAAAGAAATTACCTATGCATTAAATAATTCACTAGGTTTTGGTGGTCATAATGCAGTTCTATGCTTCAAAAAATGGGAGGAAAATGAGTGAAATTCGAACAAATGAAAGAACTTATTTCCTTGATTGATCAGTCATCTCTGACAGAGTTTGAATATCAAAATAACGATGTGCGTTTGCGCTTATCGAAAAATGATGTTCCTTCTTTTGCAGGATCAGGACATACCGTTGAAAGAGTAGCAGAACAAGGATCTTCTCCTGCTCCCGTTCCGACTGCAGCACCTGCACCGGCAGAGGCAGAACAGGCTCCTGTATTGGAAGGAAAGGTAATTACTTCTCCAATTGTTGGAGTTGTTTATCTCAAGCCGAATCCTGATTCTCCTACCTATGTTTCAGAAGGCGATCAAATTTCAGAAGGACAAGTTCTTTGTCTAGTAGAAGCAATGAAAATTATGAATGAAATCAAATCTGAACACAGCGGCCAAGTAGTAGAAATTCTTGTTGAAAATGAACAAGTAGTTGAATACAACCAACCGTTATTCCGGATTTTATAAAAGGAGACAAATCGATGAGTTTATTAAGCGCACAAGAAGTAATGGAGTTAATTCCAAATCGTTACCCAATCTTTTTCATTGATAAAGTAGAAGAATTGATTCCAGGAGAAAAAGTAGTATGCTATAAAAACGTAACCATCAATGAACCATTCTTCCAAGGACACTTCCCTGGAGAGCCAGTTATGCCTGGCGTGTTGATTGTAGAAGCGTTGGCACAAGCAGGTTCGATTCCTTTATTGAAGTTGGATGACTTTAAGGGACAAACTGCCTACCTAGGCGGATTGAACAAAATCAAGTTCCGCCAAAAAGTTGTTCCAGGAGATGTTTTGCGTCTGCAAGTGGATATCGTTAAATTGAAGAAATTTGCTGGAATTGGATATGGACAAGCATTTGTTGGAGATAAAAAAGTAGCTGAGGCCGAAATGACCTTCATTATTGGGAGATAAACGATGCTGAAAAAAGTTTTGATAGCAAATCGCGGGGAAATCGCCGTTCGAATCATTCGAGCGTGCCATGAAATGGGAATCCAAACGGTTGCTGTCTATTCTGAAGCAGATCGTGAAGCGTTGCATACACAACTGGCGACAGAGGCTATTTGTATCGGCCCTGCTCGTGCAACGGATTCTTATTTAGATATGACCAGTATCTTAAGTGCAGCAGTTGTGACAGGAGCACAGGCCATCCATCCAGGATTTGGATTCCTCTCAGAAAATAGCATTTTTGCTACGATGTGTGAGGAAATGAATATTAAATTCATTGGTCCCAAAGCAGAAACCATTGATTTGATGGGTAATAAATCCAATGCCCGTAATGCGATGATAGAAGCTGAAGTTCCTGTTATTCCTGGAAGCAAGGATTACATTCATACAGCTGAAGAAGCTGAAATAAAAGCAAAAGAACTAGGTTATCCTGTTATTCTGAAGGCAGCAGCAGGTGGTGGAGGAAAAGGGATGCGTAAAGTAATGGCTCCCGAAGAACTCATTCCTTTATTTTCTCAAGCGAAAGCAGAGGCAAAAGCTGCTTTTGGTGATGACCGGATGTACATCGAAAAGATTATTAGTCCAGCTCGTCATATTGAAATGCAAATCTTAGCTGATGAGCATGGAAATGTGATTCATCTAGGTGAGCGGGATTGTTCGCTGCAGCGGAATCATCAAAAAGTGCTGGAAGAAGCACCTTCTACCTTTATTTCCGATCAAACAAGACAGGAAATGGGAGAAACTGCTGTACGTGCTGCTCAGCATGTAGGATATATTAACGCAGGAACCATTGAATTCCTTGTGGACAGCGATGAAAAGTTTTATTTTATGGAAATGAATACACGTATTCAAGTTGAACATCCAGTTACAGAAATGGCTACTGGAGTTGATATTGTGAAGGAACAATTGCGTATTGCAAGCGGCATACCGCTCAGTATCAAGCAAGAAGATGTTACTTTGACAGGTCATACGATTGAATGCCGTATTAATGCAGAAAATCCTGCAGAAAATTTCCGACCGTCTTCTGGTCAAATTGATTATCTATTTTTACCAAGTGGTGGTAATGGCTTACGGGTAGAGAGCGCGATGTACGGTGGTTATACCATCCCGCCTTTCTATGATTCCATGATTGCGAAAATTATTACCAAAGGGGAGAACCGCGAAGAAGCGATTGCGAAAATGCAACGCGCATTGCAGGAGCTCGTTATTCATGGTGTTGATACGAATCAATACTTCCAAGAAGCGATTCTCCAAGATGAGCGGTTTGTATCCGGTCAATTTGATACAGATTATTTACAAAATGTTTTTTTGCCAACTTGGCAACCTCAAACACCCCGAAACTAGGGTAAGAGAAGAGAGTATACGAAGAAGCAAGAGGTGAGGATATGAAGTTATTTCGCAAACGTCCCTACATCCCGTTGCAGCCTTCCTATCAAAATGACGAAGAAGTCCAAAAACCAGTCGTTCCAGAAGGTCTCTGGGAAAAATGTCCGAACTGTAGTAAAACAATCTACAGCAAGGACTTAGGGGATGAGAAAATCTGTCCCCACTGTCAATATAACTTTCGTATTTCCGCTCACGAACGCATTGCCATGATTGTTGACAAAGACACATTCGAAGAGTGGAATTCGGCTATGCCAATCGAAAATCCCTTAGCTTTTCCTGGGTATGAACAGAAGCTGGCGCGAACAAAATTATCGGCTGGAATAGACGAAGCGGTTGTTACTGGGAAAGCATTAATCCAAGGGGCAGAGACAGTATTATGTGTGATGGATTCTAATTTCTTTATGGGAAGCATGGGGAAGATTGTAGGAGAAAAGCTCACTCGTGCGTTTGAACAGGCATTGGCAGAACAACTGCCAGTGATTGTTTTTACCGCTTCTGGCGGAGCTCGGATGCAGGAGGGAATTCTTTCCTTGATGCAAATGGCAAAAGTAAGTGCAGCTGTGGCAAACCATCAAGCAGCTGGCCTCTTGTATATAACCGTGCTAACTGATCCAACTACAGGTGGCGTTACTGCTAGTTTTGCTATGCAGGGGGATATTATCTTAGCTGAACCGGGTGCAACAATCGGGTTTGCTGGGAAAAGAGTCATCGAGCAAACGATTAAGGCTTCTGTTCCAGAAGGATTTCAAACGGCAGAGCATCTCTTAGAGAAGGGCTTTATTGACCGTATCGTACCGCGTAAGCAGTTGCGTTTTGTTCTTGGACATCTTTTGGCCATCCATATGGATTGCACAGTGATGGAGGAGAGCGGAACATGACAGATGCAAATGAAATCGTAAATAAAGCAAGAGCCATAGATCGTTTGACGGCAAAAGAATGGGCAGAAGAATTATTTGAGAACTTTTTTGAATTACATGGCGACCGTCGTTTTGGGGACGACCCCGCTATTATTGGCGGAATCGCTACATTAGAAGGCCAACCAGTAACCATCATTGGTACTCAAAAGGGACATGACTTAAAAGAGAATGTATATCGTAATTTTGGTTCTCCTCATCCAGAGGGGTACCGGAAGTCCATTCGACTTATGAAGCAAGCCGAAAAGTTTAATCGTCCAGTGGTTACTTTTATCAATACATCAGGAGCTTTTTGTGATGTAGAGTCAGAAGACCGTGGGATTGGTGAAGCAATTGCTGAAAGTTTATTGACGATGTCTCAATTAAAAGTACCGATTTTATCGATTTTTATTGGGGAAGGCGGGAGCGGTGGCGCTCTGGCTCTTGGAATGGGAAATAAAGTTTGGATGATGGAGAACGCGATGTACTCTGTTCTTTCCCCGGAAGGTTTTGCTTCAATTCTTTGGAAGGACTCTTCACGTAGCAAGGAAGCTGCTGAAATTATGAAGTTAACGCCAACCGATTTGTTGGAATTAACCGTAGTTGACCGCATCATTCCTGAGAGTCGACGTAAAGTTAAACTAAAGCGAGAAGAAGTCATCCATAATGTACGCAAAGATATTATCCAAGCATTGGCGGAAATGTCCGAGTGGAGCGAAGAAGAAGTAATCCAACAACGACAAGCAAGATTCCGTATGTATTAGAATAGAGAAGGGACAGAAAAACATTTTTTTCTGTCCCTTTTTTTGTTATGCTTAGATGGTTGGAAAGGAGAGAACGATGAATCCACCAGTACCATTTCCCAAAAATTATCACACTTATCTTGAAAAAGCGATGCAGGCACTAGAAGTAGGTAATACCCAATTGGCTACTGAATGTTTAGAAAAGGCCCTTTCGATTCAAGTGGATGTCGATGTTTTATGTTTATGCGTAACCTTATTGAAAGACCGTAATCAACTTGAAGAAGCCTTAGTGTGCGTACGTACGTATCAACCCATGCTTTTTGAATCAAGTAAGGTTGAACCAATCGATATTGAACTGATTACTCTGCTCATTGAAACGGAACGGCTGGATCAAGCTAGAGAACAAATGAAGCAACGAAGTTTATTACTCGAGAATAAGAGTGAATACCAGCAACTTCAAACCATGTTTGAAGAGAAATTTGCTCAAGTGGAACGCCAAAAGGAAGCAGAAAAAGCTGCTAAGCAACAAGCAATTCTACTCGAAGGGAAACATATTGAAGACCAATCAACTTTGCAGCAGCTGCATTTTGTCAAACAATTACCAGAGCTTCAAACAAAGGACCTACTTCCCCTTTCAAAACGACTGCTTATTGGACCCTTACACCCTCTACTCAAAACGGAAATTATTCATTTACTATTAGAACGAGGCGTGAAAGAATGGATCCCGATCACCAAAAAGTCCTATCAAAAAGAAATCGATTTTTCTACATTGATGCCGCTTGAATACTCTTCGTTTTTTCAAGAAGGGTTAGAGAAGTTAAGTCAAACTGAAACCTTTTTCTTACATTGCGCCTACGTTTATCCTTTTGAAAGAGAAGCCTTCCACTCCATTGAAGAATGGGAACGCGATACAAGTGAAGAAACATTGCTGAATGATGCAAGCGAATTAAGTCAAAATATACGAACAGTAGAAGCTGATTTAGATTTGCTTACTCATTTATAAGAAAAGTGCCATGAAACGTTGAAATCAAAATACGTTTCATGGCACTTTCTCTATGGTTTATAAAGGTTATAACGTAAATAATCTACTTGTTTGGTTTCAGGATTCACCGAGTAGCCGAGAGAGAAGGTGAGTGGGGGATCTTCATCTCTCCATTCATGAAAGTAGGAGGACGCCTCATGGAAGGTATCACTACCAGCCAATTCAATCAATGTTGGGGAAGATACTATTCTATCCAAATCTTCAAGGAAAGTACCCAGCGAAATACCTCCAGGGAAATAAATAGGAGCTTCTTTCGTATCAATTGCTTCTTGGTCAAGAGAAAGACCAGTTATCTCCACTTCTGCCGGCGATTCGGTTCCTTCGAACGGGATAGCAGTTGTGGCACGAAGCATTAATTTTTCTTTTCTAAAGACCAACTCTATTAAGTCTTCTGTTCTTTCAATCTCAGGAGTGAAGCCTAAATCAAGTAGTTCTTGACCAGTAACAGGTAAGGTGATGATCGATTCGTACAATTGAAGCTTTCCACTATCGACAGGTGCTTCTATTATTTCTGGAAGGGCAGCAATGGTGGTATCGTTAACGAATGCTTCCTCAAAATCAGAGAATCCATTTGGAGCATACAAAGTTTCTTCTTTTGTGGGGATTTCGAATGCATATGCAGCTTCATTATAGCCTGAGAAAGTCAGGGTAAATGAACTTTTTTGTTTGAGTAATTCATCGTCTTCAATCTTTTCTCCCTCTGTATTTTGCAAGGTCAATTGCAAGGGAAGATTGGTATCCTCTTCGAGGAGAAGGGAAAAATGGAGTGGCTGATAGAAATAACGATAGAGATAAGCGTGTGGGTCAATCCAAAATGCATCAAAGAGATCACGATTGATTTCAGAAACTACTCCTGTAATTTCAATTTTTCCATCATTCTCATTCATTTCCAAATCTTGAGCGTACTCGCTTAAGAAGGAGAAGGTACGATCCATACGATTGGAATAAAAATGATTTTCATTTTCATCGATATAATACCGCATCCTGCCGTCAGCAAGATTATGAAAGACAACATAATCAACTTCCTACAGCAATGAAACTTGCAAGAATGAAAAATAGTTGTTTCTTTCTCATATCGGAACCTCCCTTGAATTCTCCTGCTTTTAGTTTGCCACCAAGCTAAGAAATTCGCAAATAATAAACGAACAGTCTTCGTTGTTTCTCAAAAATGCGTGTGCTATACTTTTTTAAGTCTAACTACAACAATTGTAGAAAGGGGTAAATGAATGGCAACCTTCCTTTTGATTATTATTTATATTGCTTTTATCAGCTTAGGTTTACCAGATGCCGTCTTAGGTGCTGCTTGGCCTGTCATGCAAACGACTTTAGACGCACCGATGGAGGCAGCAGGATACTTATTCAGCATGGTTTCAGTAGGAACGATATTATCCAGTTTATTCAGTGGAAGAATGTTAAATCGGTTTGGTACAGGAAGAGTAACCATGGTCAGTGTGCTGATGACCGCTACAGCATTGCTTGGTTTTCATTTCGCACCTTCACTTTCGTGGCTTTTCTTATTCACTTTGCCGCTTGGATTGGGAGCGGGGGCGGTAGATGCCGGATTAAATGATTTTATTTCAGTCCATTATCAAGCGCATCATATGAATTGGCTGCACAGCTTTTGGGGAGTGGGAGCTACAATTGGGCCAATCGTGTTGGCGCAATACATGGCGAACGGTAATTCCTGGAGAGACGGCTATTTTTTGATTGCTATTTTCCAATTTATTCTAAGTGCCGTCCTTCTCTTGACGTTACCAATTTGGAGTAAAGTGAGCAGGAAACAAAAATTCATAGTAGAAACAGATCATGCACAACCCCATCATCCGGAATTGGAAAAGGAGAGTTCCCTGCATCCCTTCAAGATGAAGGGAGTAAATTATGCTCTTTTCACCTTTTTATTCTATTCGGGAATCGAACAAACGGTAGGATTATGGGGCAGCACATTTTTAGTAGATGTTAAGAATATTGAACCCGCCCAAGCGGCAAGATGGGTCTCTTTTTATTTCTTGGGGATTACCATTGGGCGATTTGTTTCAGGATTTGTTTCCTTTGAGCTGACCAACCGCCAGCTCATCCGAGCAGGGCAGATGATTGCTCTATTGGGTGTCATCTTATTGATATTACCTTTACCGAACGTTATTTCCTTAATGAGCTATATTACAATCGGATTTGGCTTAGCGCCAATATTCCCAAGTATGCTTCATGAAACTCCGGCACGATTCGGCAAAAAGAACTCTCAAACGATTATGGGATACCAAATGGCTGTTGGTTATACGGGCACAACCATCCTGCCTCCCTTATTCGGAATGATTGCTTCTCGAACAACCACTGGGTTTATGCCTGTGTTCTTGATTAGTTATGCCGTAATAATGATTGCATCTACAGAGCGCTTGAACCGTCTCAAGCCAGAACTTGTTCCATTGAATAAAGAGTCTACATCCGTTTCTCGCTAAAAACCCGTTTGTTGACAGCGTTATTTTTTAGACCTATAATGAATTTTGAAGGTTGTGATGGAAGAGGCAACCAGACAAAGGAGGAGCTACCATGGCATACGGCATCGTTAAGTGGTTTAGTAACGAAAAGGGTTATGGCTTCATCGAAACGGTTGATACGAAGGAAGATATTTTTGTTCATTTTACCGGAATCAACCAAGAAGGGTTCAAGACTCTAAATGAAGGGCAGCAAGTATCCTTTACAATTGCTGAAGGAGTTAGAGGTCCGCAAGCAACGGATGTAAGAGTTGCGGAAGAAGACACAAAGGAGCAGGTCTAGAGATTAATGTTGCGTGTATATATAGATGGAGCGTCGAATCCGTTAACGAAGACAGCTGCAATTGGAATATTGATGATTGAGGAAGGAAACCAGACTCAAATTAGTGAACCTTTGCCTTTGTACTACGATAATCATGAAGCTGAATTTTTAGCCTTACACGTTTTACTAGAAAGATTGGTAAAAGAAAACAAACAAGAACAGCTCATTCTTTGTCATTCAGATAGCAAGATTTTAGTCGATTCAATTGAAAAGCGTTATACAAAAAAAGAAAATCATCGGATGATACTGGAGAAATGCCTTGAATTATTGAGGAACTTTCCACAGTTTCATTTGCAATGGGTGCCAGATAAGCAAAACAAAGGTGCCGATCAACTTGCAAGACGATCACTTTATCCAAACAAAAAATAAAAATCCCACTTGCTCTATATATGTATATAGGGCAGGTGGGATTTTTCGGTTATTCTTCTCTTGGTTTTCTAGGTGGACGTTTCCCCCAGAATTGAAAGTAATCGGTCCGTAGACGACCATTATAAAGTTTACGTTTCTTCGTTGCTTTTTGGCCATAGAAATTCTCGAAGTCCAAATCGCTGGTGAGAATATATTTACTCCACGTATCCAACGAACGATAAGTGTCACCCATTTGGCGGTACAAGTTTTCTACATATTCTTCATTCTCAAGTCGTTCTCCATAAGGAGGGTTAGAAACAATCACGCCGTACTCTTTGTCGGTTTGGAAGTCGCTGAGTTGCAGTTGTTTGAAGCTGATAAAGTCTTCGACGCCTGCTTTTGCGGCATTTCGTTTGGCAATCTCAATCATGCGCGTGTCTATGTCAGAACCCATGATGTCCAATTCGACAGAGAAGTCAGCTGCCAGCTTTGCTTCGTTACGATGCTTGTCCCATTCGTCTGCTTCAAAGATACTCCAATCTTCCGCAGCAAAATCGCGTTCCAGTCCAGGAGCGATGTTTAATCCAATAAGTGCTGCTTCAATCGGAATTGTTCCGGAACCACAAGTAGGGTCATAAAAAGGTTTGTCAGGTGACCAGTTTGTTAAAAGAACCATAGCAGCAGCCATGTTTTCTTTAATCGGTGCGCCACCTTTTTCGGTTCGGTAGCCACGTTTGAACAAGCTATACCCTGATGTATCGACTGTAATAGAAACTTGATCTTTCAAAATTGCTACTTCAATTGGATAAGTCGCTCCAGTTTCAGGCAAGCGCGCGCGGCGGTGATAGAAAGAGGAGAGGCGATCTACAATTGCTTTTTTAACAATGGATTGACAATCGGGCACACTGTAAAGAGTAGATTTATGCGACTTCCCAGATACAGGAAAGGCTGCATCCATCGGTAATAAATCCTCCCATGGCAATGCTTTTGTTTTCTCGTAGAGGTCATCAAATGTTTTTGCCGGAAAAGAGCCATAAACAATTTTGATTCGATCTCCTGTTCGTAGCCATAAGTTGGTTTTGATGATATCCGCAGTAGAACCTTGGAAAAAAACTTTTCCGTTTTCTACTTCGACTTGATAACCCATTTCTTTTAATTCGTTTCCAGTCACAGCTTCAATCCCGCTGGCAACCGTTGCTACTAATTGATAGTTGGTCATAATGTACTCCTTTCGTTTCGTAATGAAAAAAGAGGGCAGGACCAGTGTCCCGCCCTCGATAATTTATTCGCTATGTAGTTAAACAACAATAAACCTGATTCTGTAAATTCCTGTAAGCCATGTTCTGTCTCGCGGAAAATTCAGGCACTTTTCCGCTGAGGTAATCATCTATCTGCAGCGCAATGCGCTACCTCTTTCTAACGTTTTATTCCGCGTAAAGAGTGCCCCTACCAAAGTTTGGGTTGCTCGCTCGAGGGGTTTACCCGTTCCACCAACAAGGTTTCCCTTGTTGCTTCGTCACTGTGGCACTTTCAAGAATACTCCAGCGTAGATTTCTCCTTAGCTGTTTTTTCTGCCGTCAGTCTCTCGACTGCCTTAGCTTATTTTTTCGCTAAGCACGAACACTACAAGCATCTCAGCTTGTGCGAGCATGGACTTTCCTCAGCCAACATAAAGAAGGCCGCGATTACCCAGAATTTACAGAGTGAAAATAGTTATTTAGTCGTTTACAAGATCATCATCGGAATGACGGTCTTCAAGCTTCGAACCAAAAACATGTTTTTCCAAATTGGATAGACGTTTCAGTATATCGAAGTTTGTTACACCAGCACTTGCATTTGGAGTTGAAGGCGTTCTTTTGCCAACAGCTGCTTGTTTGGTCAATTCGTCTACGCGGTTACGTAAACGTTCGTTCTCACTTTGCAAGTAGGTGAGATCTTTTTGATAAGATTCATAGTCACGAATAATTAAATCTAAAAATTCATCCACTTCACTAACATTGTAACCTCTCATGGAGCTTTTGAATTCTTTTTGTAAAATATCTTTTGTAGTTAAGTTTTTATCTGCCATCCATCGCACCCCGTTCATTTTTCTTTTTCTTCAAGAAAATGATTGTTTCAGAAGTATTATTTTCATTAATCGTTCTCATTCATTATAGCAAATTGAAAGCTTCTTTACAATAACAGCGAAAAGGTTCCTTTAAGGTAGGAAAGGAATTAAAACAGAAAACATAGTAGAATATTAGTGCAGTTCTCTTTAATTTGGTACTATAAAGGGGAAATAAAAAAAGAGAATGGATGACAATATGGTCGAAGATTTGTTTACTGGTTCTTACAAAACCGAGCAGATTGCTCAAAAATTGTTAGGAAGGTTATTGGTCCATGAAACGGCAGAAGGTCGAACTTCTGGTTTTATCGTTGAAACAGAGGCCTATCTTGGAGTATTAGACATGGCTGCCCATAGTTACGGAGCAAGACGGACCAAACGTACGGAGGCTATGTTCCAAGCACCGGGGACCATTTATGTATATGTGATGCATACACATGCTCTATTAAATCTGATCACCCAGGAAATAGGTAATCCAGAAGGAATCTTGATTCGCGCCATTGAACCGTATGAAGGGACAGACTTGATGACTTCACGTAGGCAGAAACAAGGCTTTCAATTAACAAACGGACCGGGGAACTTGACCAAGGCAATGGGGGTCAACAAAGAACAGTACGGAAAGAGTATTTTCAGCTCAGATCTCTTTATCAATCCTATTATCAGACGAGATCCGGTTCAAGTAGCCACTTCACCGCGGATTGGTATTCCGAATAAAGGAATTTGGACAGATCATCCCTTACGGTACTATGTCGCTGGGAATCCATATGTTTCAAGAAGAAAAGGCATGATTGACTCGAACTACGGTTGGAAATAAAAAGGGGGCAAATGGAATGCAAAAAAGTATGATTAGTTATATTCAGGAAACGATGGAGGATTTACATTTTCCGTGCGAGTGGCGAATTGAATGGTTCAAGCAAAAGCATATGATTGAACTATTAGTGATGATTCCTGTTGAATTAGAGGAAGGCCAAAAACTAACAGATCGTTATGGGGTGCTGAATGTGGGTTCGAAGTTTGTCTTCGAAGATGCGATTCTCCTTTACGATGTACACCTAGCGCAGATTCGCAATGATAACTATATTACTGCGATTGAATTTGATGAGCCTGATGGGATGTACGGTGGAACAATTCAAGCACTATGTAAAAATTTACGGTTAACTGTTGGACAAGCAATCACGCAACTTGAAGAGTTTATTGTCGATGAAAACCAATCTCGTTTTGAAATGGTATGGAATGATGACAACTTTCAAGCTACAATAAAGACACTTAAGGACACGGGTAGATTCGACTATACAATCTATTCTTATCCTTCAGATATTACAGAAGATGTGGTGGGAAGCAATGAATTGGAATGAAGTCATCATCATAACGACTACTGAAGCAGCAGATGCGACAGCGAATTTATTTATGGAAGTTGGTGCGAAGGGGACTGCTATTGAGGACGAAATGGATTACATCATGCTACAAGATGATGGATTCGGACAATTAAAGGATTACCGACCGATGCCTGAAAAAGAGCACGATGTACTTGTAAAAGCTTATTTCGCCGAAAGTGAATCCTTCGCGGATACCTTGCGTGCGATACGTGAGAAAATGACAGAGATGAGAAAGATTGATTTGTCTCTAGGTAAATATGAATTAATCGTCAATGATGTCAAAGAGGAAGATTGGGAACATTCTTGGAAACAATACTATCACCCTATTCGAATCACGCGTTATTTAACGGTAGTTCCTTTTTGGGAAAAGTATGAACCACAAGAACCAGACGAAAAGCTCATTACGATGGATCCGGGTATGGCTTTTGGGACAGGAACCCACCCAACGACACGTCTATCCTTAGAAGCTTTAGAAACAACCTTACGAGGTGGCGAAAAAGTACTGGATGTCGGGACCGGGTCTGGGGTCTTAAGTATTGCCGCAAAAGCTCTGGGAGCTACAGAAGTATATGCCTTCGATATTGATGAAGTTGCAACTCGCCAATCTAAAACTAATATTGCTTGGAATGAATATGCGAAGGACGTTGTCGTTGAGGCGAATAACTTATTGTCCGGCATCCAAAATGCAGAAGCTGATGTAATTGTAGCAAATATTTTAGCTGAGATTTTAATGCTCATGATTGAAGATGCATGGAACAATCTAAAAGAGAACGGTTCGTTTATTCTTTCAGGCGTTATCCATTCGAAGAAGGCAGAATTAGTAGAAGCACTCCTCAATCAAGGCTTTGTCATCGAGCAAGAAAAAATAAGCGGCGATTGGCATTGCTTCATCTGCAAAAAACAAGTGGAGGAAGACTGATGCAAAGATACATGATTCCTGAATCCTTACATAATTTTCCAGAAGGAACGATAAAAGTATCGGGTGACTTTGTCCACCATATGAAGAATGTGATGCGTTTTAAGAGCGGGTCAAAAGTACTAGTGACAGATCCAGCGGGAAAAAGTGCCTATGCGGAGATTGTCGAACTTTTTGAGGATGCTGTTGAACTTGCTTGGCTGGCGGATGAAGAAAAGGAAAGCGAGTTGCCCATTACCGTTACGATTGCTTGTGGACTTCCGAAAGGTGATAAACTTGATCTAATTGTTCAAAAAGCAACAGAACTTGGCGTTACCAACATTATTCCTTTTGCTGCGAAACATTCGGTGGTGAAGTGGGATGAAAATAAGATGAAGAAGAAACTCGTACGATTCCAAAAAATTGCTCAGGAAGCAGCGGAACAATCTCATCGTCGTCATGTGCCGGTTATCAAAGATTTGATGTCCATTCGAGAACTGGTACAATTTGCAGAGGGACATTCGCACAAATTAGTTGCTTATGAAGAAGACGCAAAAGAACAAGAATTGGGGAACTTTGCGGCAACCTTGCAGCAAATGAAGCCTGGTGATCAACTGTTGTTGGTTTTTGGTCCTGAGGGTGGTTTAGATCCGAGTGAGATTAGAGTATTCCAAGATCACGGCTTCCTCACCTGTGGGCTAGGGCCGCGTATTATGCGTACGGAGACCGCTCCGTTTTATGCACTAGCGGCAGTATCATATCATTTTGAATTAATGAATGGAGGAGATTATCATCGAGACACTGAATAAATATATTGATCATACCTTGCTAAAGCCAGACGCAAGAGAAGACGAAATAAAAGAACTGTGTGAAGAGGCAATCGCATACAACTTTATGTCTGTTTGTGTACAGCCTTATTGGGTGAAAAAAGTAAAAGCATTCTTAGATGCATCTGATGTCAAGGTTTGTACGGTGATTGGTTTCCCACACGGAGCGAATACTGCAGAAGTTAAAACCTTCGAAGCAAAACAAGCTGTGCAAAATGGTGCTGATGAAATTGATATGGTAGTAAATATTGGTGCAGTAAAAGATGGCGACTACGAGACTGTGCAAGCTGAAATTTCATCGATTGCTCAAGCAATTAAGGGAAATGCAATTCTTAAAGTCATTATCGAAACTGCTCTTCTTACCGATGAAGAAAAGGCAGAAACCTGCCGCATTGCGAAAGAGGCAGGTGCAGAATTTGTGAAAACCTCGACTGGTTTTGCAAACGGCGGAGCTACTCTGGAAGATATTCGCTTGATGCGTGAAACAGTTGGGTCTGAAATGGGTGTTAAGGCAAGCGGTGGCGTACGTACATACGCAGATGCCGTAGCGTTTATAGAAGCAGGTGCGACGCGTTTAGGAGCTTCCAGTGGTAAAAAAATTGTTGATGAGTGGATGGAAGCAACAAGATAATAAGCAAGGACTGGACCAGTTAGGAGTCCAGTTTTTTTGTATCCATTGATTGAAAACAGGGTCATAGATTTATTGTGAAATCTAGAGTATAATAGGAATACTAATCAGACAAGAAGGAGTGACAATATGCCGAAAATCAAAAATTATACGAAGCAGGAAGTAATTGATTTATGCGCAACGTATATGAATCAATCGCATGTGGCATTTGTCCAAAAAGCTGCTGATTTTGCCGAAGAAGCTCATGAAGATCAATACAGAAAATCCGGGGAAGCTTACTTTGTCCATCCAACGCAAGTGGCTGCTATTTTAGCAGAGTTACGGTTAGATCCTGATACAATTGCAACAGGATTCTTGCATGATGTTGTCGAAGATACTCCTTATAGTTTAGAAGATATTGAAAGAGAGTTTTCCAAAACAGTCGCTATTTTGGTGGATGGTGTAACCAAACTAGGGAAAATTAAGTATAAGTCTCATGAAGAACAATTAGCAGAAAATCACCGGAAAATGTTATTGGCAATGGCGAATGACATCCGGATCATCATGGTCAAACTAGCAGACCGATTGCATAACATGCGTACCTTGAAATACCATACGCCAGAAAAACAGCGGAGTATTTCCAATGAAACGATTGAAATTTATGCACCCTTGGCTCATCGTTTAGGGATTAATCGGATAAAATGGGAGCTAGAAGATACAGCATTACGTTATTTGAACTCACAGCAGTATTACCGCATCGTTCACTTAATGAATACCAAACGTGATGAACGAGAAGCTTTTATTGAAGATACTATTCAAAAAATTTCCGATTCCATTACAGAATTGAAAATTGATGCAGAAATATACGGTCGTCCTAAACATATTTATTCCATCTATCGCAAAATGAAAGACCAAAAGAAACAGTTTAATGAAATATATGACTTGCTGGCGGTACGGGTCCTTGTTGACTCGATTAAAGACTGTTACGCGGTCTTAGGCGCAATCCACACCAAGTGGAAACCGATGCCGGGCCGTTTCAAGGACTATATTGCGATGCCGAAAGCCAATATGTATCAGTCTCTGCATACGACGGTTATTGGGCCACAAGGTTCTCCGGTTGAAATTCAAATTCGAACGCAAGAAATGCACCGCATTGCTGAATTCGGGATTGCTGCTCACTGGGCTTACAAAGAAGGAACAAGCAACAAGTTAGATGAAAATGACTTTCAGAAACAATTAAATTGGTTCCGTGATCTGATTGACTTACAAGATGACTCACGCAATGCAAGTGAGTTTGTTGAGAGTGTGAAGGAAGATATCTTCAAAGATAAAGTTTATGTGTTTACACCAAAAGGGGACGTTATGGAACTGCCAAGCGGCGCTGGACCATTAGACTTTGCTTTTAATGTGCACTCGGAAGTAGGGAACAAAACAGTTGGTGCCAAGGTCAACAACAAGATTGTGCCGTTAAACTATAAGTTACAAAACGGCGATATTATTGAAGTCATGACCTCCCCGAATTCATTTGGGCCAAGTCGTGACTGGATTAACCTTGTTACGACCAATAAGGCGAAAAACAAGATTAAACGGTTCTTTAAGTTACTAGACCGCGAAGAAAATGTTGAAAAAGGCCGCATTATGCTGGAGAAGCAACTGCAGGATATGGAATTCTCACCGAAAGATTTCCTGACGAAACCTGCTATGAAAGATGCTGCCCAGCGGTTTAACATGCCAACTGAGAGTGATGTCTTTGCAGCAATTGGTTTTGGTGAGCTGTCTCCGTTTATCGTAGCAAACCGGTTAACTGAAAAACAAAGAAAGCAGCGAGATCAACTTCAAAAAGAACAATCAATCGATAAGATTGAACAAAAGAACAAAAAAGAACCATCGAAAATGAAAATCCGTCATGAGGGCGGCATCATTATCCAAGGGGTCGACAACTTACTCATCCGCATCAGTCACTGTTGTAATCCTGTTCCAGGAGATGAAATTGTCGGTTATATTACAAAAGGCAGAGGGATTTCTGTTCACCGGATGGATTGTCCAAATGTGCAAGTTTCTGAGGAAAATCGAAATCGTTTAATCGATGTAGAATGGGAAGATACAGGTTCGAATTCCATTGATTATGAAACGGAATTGATGGTTGAAGGATACAATCGTTCGGGGTTGCTGAATGAAATCTTGCATGTCATCAATTCGATGACGAAAAATTTGAATAGCATAAATGGAAAAGTGGACAACAATAAAATTGCTACCATTACCCTTAAATTAAGTATTCAAAACTTAAGTCAACTAGACAAAATAGTAGATAAAATCAAAAATATTCCTGATGTATATAGCGTACGAAGGGTAACTTCTTAAAGAAAGGGGGCGCGTTTCGTGCGTGTTGTTATTCAAAGAGTGTCCCAAGCAGCAGTTGAAGTCGAAGGAGAAATCATTGGATCAATCCAACAAGGGTTCATGCTGCTGGTTGGCGTAGGGACGGAAGATTCTGAGGAGGATGTTCAATACCTCGCCAGGAAAATTAGTAGCTTACGGGTCTTCGAAGATGAAGAAGGAAA
Source organism: Jeotgalibaca caeni (assembly GCF_028863945.1). Classification (GTDB taxonomy): domain Bacteria; phylum Bacillota; class Bacilli; order Lactobacillales; family Aerococcaceae; genus Jeotgalibaca; species Jeotgalibaca caeni. The sequence goes on from NZ_JARBEA010000004.1 coordinate 60,432, forward strand.
GATGAACCGATCGTTAAAAGACGTAGAGGGTGAAATCTTATCCATCTCACAGTTCACCTTATTAGCTAATACAAAAAAAGGGAACCGACCAAGCTTTATTGAGGCCGCTAGTCCTGAAATAGGAGAAGTTCTGTATCAATCCTTGAACCAACAATTGCGAGAAGCAGGCTTCCATGTTGAAACCGGACAGTTTGGTGCACATATGAATGTTTCCTTAGTAAATGATGGACCAGTAACAATTTTAATCGATAGTAAAAAAAAATAGCAAAAAAGCTCGGCTGAGAAGCCGAGCTTTTTACTGTTTATTGGAAATATTCTGCTAATGCTTGGTAAATGCTATCTGCAACTAACCCTTGATAATACTCACTGTCACAGGTTGATACATCACTATCGTTATTCATATAACCAAGCTCTAGTAGTAGAGCCGGTTGTGCATTCTCACGGAGTACCAAGTAGTTTCCGAACGCTGTGCCATTATTTGGTAAAGGCAGGTTGTTGGTTAATTTTTCATTTACCAATTCAGCCAAGTGCATATCGGAATCAGAATAGTAATATGTGGTTGTTCCCGTTCGGAATACACCTTCCGGAGTTGAATCATAGTGGATACTAATAAAGAGATCCGCTTGATAACTGTTGCTTAGATATACCCGTTCTTCAAGAGAAATCGATTCATCACCGGTACGTGTTAAGATTACGTTCGCCCCTTCTGCTCGCAAGCGCTCCGCAACTCTCTCTGACGTCTCCATTGTCGCTTCTTTCTCATATAAATAAGAACCGATTGCACCAGGATCTGTTCCACCGTGACCTGCGTCGATAACGATTGTTGCTTCAGAGAGAAGGGTGGTGATTTTTGGTAGTTCGATTTCTTCGTTTGCTTCTTGTAACTCTGCCAACCAATTTGCTACATATCCTGTTTGGTTATCAGGAAGAAGGATCTGATAGAAATCTCCTTCAGTACCGACATAAGGGAATGTCTCAAGCGATTGTGCAGTTAATAAGACTTCAGAATCCAATGAAGGACCTGAACGAATATTTACGGCATCATTACTGATAATAATCGATTGTTCTGATGAGCTGGCACTCTCTGTTATGCCTTCTTCCGTTACGGAAGTTTCCGCTTCTGGAGGGGTTGTCGTCCCAGGGCTAATTTCTAAAAGGTCAGATAATACCCAAGCGATTCGTCCTTCATAGTGAATCTGACTCCAGCCACTTTCTTCATAAAGTAATTGGAATGTTTCACCTTGAACGGCAGTACCAACGATTTCTGCTTCTTCATTGTTTTCTGCTCGTACATTTACGTTCGATGCAGTGATCGTGGCAATGAGGTTCTGCGATGCAGTCACTTCAGTGTTATTAACCAACCAACTTGCAATCCAGCCAATTCGTCCATCATCCAATCGGATTTTATACCACTCATTTTTTTCAGCCAGCACATTCACGACTGTGCCGCCTTGTACTTGTGTCATCATATCATAACTTAGTCCAGGACCGAGTCGAACGTTGACTACACTTGCTTCTACAACAATATTTGTATAATTTGCTAGAGCAACGGTTCCAAGTGAGCCTACACTCATAAAGAACACAGCAAGGAGAATAAGTAAGACCTTCCTGCTAATACGTATGTGTTTCATTTTCGCCCCCCTTCCTGTAATTCTTAACTCTTTGTATAGTATTATAGCAAACCTTTGAAAAGATATGCAAAGCCTTTTCATATTATCTATAAACATTTTTATTTTAATCGTTTTTTCATGATTAGCTTGACAACCCGCTTCGCATCTTGTATCTTAGATGTAATATTTTATCCTGAGAAGACGAAAGTAGAGACACTGAATCTGTATAGAGAGAATAGTCGTGGCTGTAAACTATTCCAGAGGATTGTTTTCGAAAGACAAGTTGGAGGACTGGTAGTGCAAAGCTATCACGCGGCAAGCGTTATTTGCTAAAGGAGAGTCCTTATACTCTCGAATCAAGGTGGTACCACGTCCAAAAACGTCCTTTCCCATATGGGGATAGGGCTATTTTTTTCGTTAAAAATAGGGGAAGTATAGTAGAGGGAGAGAAAAAATCCATGATCCAACGTCCAAAAGGAACGGCAGATATTTATTTAGATGAAATGGCAATTTGGCAATATGTCGAAGAAACTGCACGTATTTTTATGCACGATTATCAATATTCAGAAATTCGTACACCATTATTTGAAAGCTATGACTTATTCACGCGTAGTGTGGGTGATACAAGTGATATTGTCCAAAAAGAAATGTATGATTTTATGGACAAAGGAGATCGTCGCCTGGCTTTGAAGCCAGAAGGGACAGCACCTATTGTACGGGCCTACGTAGAAAACAAATTATTTGGGCCTGAATATCCAAAACCATTAAAGGTTTATTATTTGAGTCCTATGTTCCGTTACGAGCGTCCTCAAGGGGGCAGAAGCCGTCAGTTCCATCAACTAGGAGTAGAAGCTCTTGGTAGTGCTAATCCTGCAGTAGATGCTGAAGCAATCGCGTTAGTATGGGAATTATTAGCTGAAATTGGTGTCAAAGATTTGAAATTAGTTTTGAATTCGTTGGGTAAAAAAGAGGATCGTCTTCGTTTCCGTGAAGCATTGATCAGCTACTTGGAGCCTTTCTTCGAGGAACTAAGTGCCGACTCACAAAAACGTCTTCACTCCAATCCATTGCGTGTGCTGGATAGCAAAGACAAACGTGACAAAGAAATCGTTAAAAATGCACCTAATATTCTGGAATTTCTATCTGACGAATCAAAGGAACACTTTGAAACGGTAAAAATGATGTTAGAAGAATTAAACATTCCCTATACAATCGACAGCAATATGGTACGCGGCTTGGATTATTACCAAGATACGATTTTCGAAATCATGACTTCTTCTAAGGTTTTTGGAGCGGAAACTACAATTTGTGGCGGAGGCCGTTATGATGGCTTGGTAGAAGAACTTGGTGGTCCAAGTGATCCAGGGTTTGGTTTTGGCTTAGGGCTAGAACGTTTAATCTTGTTGATTCAAAAACAAGAGATTGAAATTCCTGCTTTATATGAACTAGATGCTTATGTTGTGGGAATTGGTGAAGAAACGAATGTAGCTACCCTGAAATTGGTTCAAGCAATTCGGAATGCCGGTTATTCGGCTGACCGTGACTATATGAACCGGAAGCCAAAAGCTCAATTCCGTACGGCAGCAAAAAATGAAGCAAAAGTAGTCCTAACTGTTGGGGAAGACGAACTTGCTCAACAAGCAGTAAAATTAAAAGTAATGCAGACTGGAAAAGAAGTTTCAGTTCCTTTTAATGAAATTTACAATAACTTTGAACGTGTTTTCAATACGAATACAACCGATATGACTGCTTTTAACGAGTTTTTTGGGAAAGAATAATTGTTTTTTGAGGAGTGATGGATATGGAAAAAAGAACACAGTATTGTGGTTTGATTACTGAAGAGTATATTGGCCAGGAAGTAACCGTCAAAGGTTGGGTAAACCGTCGTCGTGATTTAGGTGGATTAATCTTTATCCACTTACGTGACCGGGAAGGGATTATCCAAGTCGTATTTAATCAAGCACATCATCAAGAATTATTTTCGTTAGCTGAAAGTATCCGTCATGAATATGTACTGGAAGTAAAAGGAACCGTTGTAAAACGAGAAGCAGATCAAATCAACCCAAATATCAAAACGGGAACGGTTGAGTTAGAAGTAACTGATGCGAAAATCTTAGCGAAGGCAAAAACTCCTCCAATTGAAGTGGAAGATGGCAAGCTTGCTGCAGATGAATTGCGTTTGAAATATCGTTTTATCGATTTACGTAGAGAAAAAATGTTACAAAATTTGAAATTACGTCATGAAACAACGAAATCCATTCGTCGTTACCTAGATGAAGAAGGATTTATGGATATTGAAACGCCATACTTAACCAAATCGACACCTGAAGGAGCACGTGATTACGTTGTACCGTCTCGTGTTCACTCAGGATCCTTTTATGCATTGCCACAATCGCCACAGTTGTTCAAACAGTTGCTAATGGGTGCAGGTATGGACCGTTATTACCAAATCGTACGTTGCTTCCGCGATGAAGATTTACGAGGAGACCGTCAACCAGAGTTTACGCAAGTCGATATGGAAACGAGCTTCCTAAGCGCAGAAGAAATTCAAACATTAACAGAAAACATGTTGCAAAAGGTAATGAAAGATACTCTAAATCTAGATATCCCGCTACCATTCCCACGAATGAGCTATGACGAAGCAATGAGCCGCTATGGTTCAGATAAGCCTGATACTCGTTTTGAACTTGAGTTGATTGACTTACAAGAGTTCGCTGAAACCACCAGTTTCAATGTATTTAAGCAAGCTGTTGAAAAGGGTGGTCAAGTAAAAGGTCTGAACCTAAAAGGAAAAGCAGACAACTATTCTCGTAAAGATATGGATGGTTTAACAGATTACATCAAGCAGTACGGAGCAAAAGGTCTAGCATGGATAAAAGTAACCGAAGACGGACTAAACGGACCGGTTGCTAAATTCTTTGTAGAAGACCAAGCAGCGCTTATTCAAGCCATGGGCGGCGAACCGGGTGACTTGTTCATGTTTGTTGCGGATCAAAAAGAAGTAGTTGCCCAATCACTTGGAGAATTACGCTTGAAATTTGGTCGTGAGTTCAACATGATTGACGAAAGTAAATTTAATTTCCTTTGGGTAGTAGACTGGCCATTATTGGAATATGATGCTGATGAAGATCGCTATGTAGCTTTGCATCACCCATTCACTCATCCAAGAGCAGAAGATTTGCCATTGCTGGACGAGAATCCAAGCCAAGTACGAGCACAAGCTTATGACATCGTCTTAAACGGCTATGAAATCGGTGGTGGTTCTTTACGGATTTACACTCGTGAAGTACAAGAAAAAATGTTTAACGCGTTAGGCTTTACGAAAGAAGAAGCTGAGGCAGAATTCGGCTTCTTGCTAGAAGCTTTTGACTATGGATTCCCACCACATGGCGGAATCGCATTAGGGTTAGACCGTCTTGTCATGCTATTAGCGGGAGAAAACAACATTCGTGAAGTGATTGCCTTCCCTAAAAACGGAAAGGCAGCTGATCCAATGACAAATGCTCCATCTGATATCAGCGATCGTCAATTACAAGAGTTAAGCTTACGTCTTTCAGTAGAAGAATAGGTTGCGTCAAAAAAGACTCGCTGTGGTACACTAGTCTGTACAAGTGAGTCTTTTTGGCTCGCAATAAGGAGGAAATTATGCTTAAAATAGGTTCCCATGTTTCGATGGGTGGAAAGAAAATGTTACTTGGCGCTGCAGAGGAAGCTTTTTCGTATGGAGCAACCACGTTTATGATCTATACAGGTGCGCCTCAAAATACAAGAAGAAAAGCAATCGATGAGATGAATATTCCGGACGGGATGTCTTTTATGGCAGATCACGGACTTGTAGACATTGTCGTTCATGCTCCTTATATCATTAATCTAGGCAACACCACCAAACCGGACCATTTTGAATTTGCAGTAGGATTTTTGCGTGAGGAGATTGTTCGGGCGCAGGCGCTAGGCGCAACACAAATTACCATGCATCCTGGAGCCCATGTAGGTGCTGGTTCTGAAAGAGCCATCCAGCAGATCATTAAAGGGTTGAATGAAGTTCTAGAACCTAATCAAACGGCTCAAATCGCATTGGAAACAATGGCTGGGAAGGGCACGGAAATCGGACGTACGTTTGAAGAACTAGCTGCGATTATAGACGGTGTTACACATAACGAGAAATTATCGGTTACTCTGGATACGTGTCATACACATGATGCAGGTTACTTCATCCGCGACGATTTTGACCAAGTGTTGGAAGAGTTCGACAAAATAATCGGCCTTGATCGTTTGAAAGTAGTTCATGTGAACGATTCGAAAAACGAAATGGGCGCAAAGAAAGACCGTCATGCAAATATTGGAGAAGGGTTTATTGGTTTTGAGGCGTTGAATCGAATTGTTCATCATCCCCAATTAACCGATATAGTTAAAATTTTGGAAACTCCTTATGTTGGAGAAGACAAAAAGAATAAGAAACCACCTTACAAGCATGAGATTGAAATGTTCCGTAAACAAGAATGGAACCAAAACTTGATCAATGACATCTTAACCAGTTAAAAAAATCACAGTGAGGAAAGAGGGCGACCCTTTCTCACTGTGATTTTTATTTGGACAATACATTACGGAAAATAATTTCAGCTGTCTCCTCAATGGATCGTTTCGCTACATTAATGGTATAGCAACCTAAATCATTATATAAATCCGTTGCGAATTTTAATTCTTTTTGAATACGATCACGATTAGAGTAAAGCGTTTCTGAAGGAAGTCCGTAAGCCAGCATCCGTTCTTTGCGGAAATCAACCAATGTTTCAATGTCATTGGTTAGTCCAACGATTTTTTTAGGATTCACTTCATACAATTCTTCAGGTATTTGGGCTTCAGGTAAAATGGGCAAATTTGCCACACGTACATTTTTATTCGCCATATACATGGAAAGAGGAGTCTTAGAAGTGCGTGATACACCTAATAAAACGAGGTCTGCTTCCAGTAACCCTTTTGGATCTTTCCCATCATCGTATTTCACTGCAAACTCGATCGCACTGATTCGGTTGAAATACTCATCGTCTAAGCGGTGAAGAGCTCCCGCTCGTTTTGTAGGATTAATGCCTGTACTTCTTGCAATGTCCGATACAAGCGATTGAAGAATGTCATAACAACGCAAACTTTCTGCCTTACAAAAGGCTTCTGTATGGCTGCTTAAGTCATCTACCACTAAAGTATGAATAATAATGCCATTTAATTCTTTTGCTTCTGCTAATATGATGTCTAACGTTTCTCGGTCTCTCACAAACGGGTGATGGTGCATGTCTGATTGGATTCCCGGAAACTGAGCGAGTACCGCATGCACGACTTTTCGTGCCGTTTCTCCTAATGAATCAGATATAACAAAAAAACATAATTTTTGATTTTCCATACAATCCCTCCCTTTAAATTTCATGTTGCATTCTTTGGTACAATATACTACAGTATGGGAAGAAATAACAGCATGAGGAGGGAAAAGATGAGCCATGCAGCTATTTTGGAATCTATTGATCGAATGAAAGATCATGGATTGAAGCACACAAAGAAACGGGAAGACTTAATCAAGCTGTTTGCCCATGAAGATCGTTACCTTACTGCCAAACAAGTCCAACAAAAGCTCGAAGATGATTATCCTTCCTTGAGTTTTGATACGATTTATCGTAATTTATATGCATTTGTCGACATTGGCATCTTAGAAACCACAGAATTACATAACGAAAAAATGTTTCGGATGACTTGTCTCCATGATGGCCATCACCACCATCATTTTATATGTGAAAAATGCAGCCGAACGATTCAGTTACAGATGTGTCCCATGGATTTTTTCGAGCAGCAACTTAAAAATTGTCTCTTAAAATCGCATCGCTTTGAGGTTTTTGGCATATGCGATCAATGTGCACAGACTGCTTAAATAGGTTGAATAATTATTCGATAAAAATACAGATTCAATATTGCATTTGCTTCAACCTGTGCTATAATAATCAAAGGACAATTTCATTTTGATTAATTAATAAACTTGATGGAACGGTTACTTTTACTGCTCGGAGGGAGGGAATATTAATGTCAAAAACAGTTGTTCGTAAAAACGAATCTCTTGACGATGCTCTTCGTCGCTTTAAACGTACTGTTTCTAAGACTGGTACTCTTCAAGAAGCACGCAAACGGGAATTTTATGAAAAACCAAGTGTAAAACGCAAGAAAAAATCTGAGGCAGCTAGAAAACGTAAATTCTAATTTTGCCTATGTGATCATGATTCTTAGACCTAGACAACTTGTCTAGGTTTTTTCTACTTTTAGGACACAAATCCCTCAAACAGACGGCTATAACAAACCAACATCCGACTTTTGCATAGTAACAAACGAAGCTACGTATGATATAATGAAAAAGATATGTAATCAAACGAATGATAGAGGAGTGTAACATATTTGACTGAAAACGAACGTTATCCAGTTACTGTTGATATCCGTGTAGAAGATGCTTCTACAATGCCGGCCTTACTAGGATCACAGGATAAACATATCTTATTATTAGAAGATGCTTTGGACGTCATTATTAATAGCAGGGGAACACATATTGAAATAAAAGGAACCGAAGGGAATACAGCTATCGTCCATTCACTGCTCACTCAACTGATGAGCTTGATTCATAGAGGGATTCCTATTGCTCAAACAGATATTGTGGCAGCTATCAAAATGGCAGAACGAGGCAGCTCAGATTTCTTTTCTAACCTGTATGATGAAATAATCAGCAAAACATACACTGGAAAAGTGATTCGTGCTAAAAATATTGGTCAAAAAGAATATTACGAAGCAGTTAAAAAAAGGGACATCGTCTTTGGAATTGGTCCAGCCGGTACAGGGAAAACGTTTCTCGCTGTTGTTATGGCAGTAGAAGCTTTAAAGGCAGGGACCGTGAAGAAGATTATCTTAACCCGTCCTGCAGTAGAAGCTGGAGAAAATTTAGGCTTCTTGCCAGGAGACTTAAAAGAAAAAGTGGATCCATATTTACGACCTGTCTATGATGCACTTTATAACATTTACGGGGTGGAACATACGACTCGATTGATGGAGCGTGGTGTGATTGAGATTGCACCGCTAGCGTATATGCGAGGAAGAACATTGGATGATGCCTTTGTTATTTTGGATGAAGCACAAAATACGACGGTAGCACAAATGAAAATGTTCCTCACTCGTCTTGGGTTTGGCTCGAAGATGATTGTGAATGGAGATAAAACTCAAATTGACTTACCAAAAGGGGCAAGGTCTGGTTTGATTGACGCAGAAAGTAAGCTAAAAGGCATTTCTGGAATCACTTTTGTTTCCTTCGATTCGCATGACGTAGTAAGACACCCTGTAGTCGCTCGTATTATTGAAGCTTACGAAGAGAAAGGGTAAGGCGCACGAATGATTGAAATTGATATGTTTGACGAAACAGAATCTGTTCAAGAAGAACATCAGCAACTAGTAGCCCGTTTAGTGGAATTTGCTGCAAGCTACTTAAAGCTAAAAGAGAATACAGAATTATCCATTACGTTTGTAGATAATAACCGCATTCAAGAAATTAACCGCGAATACCGTGGCAAGGATCAACCAACCGATGTCATTAGTTTTGCCCTAAATGATGAGGATGAAGATGATTTTCCGATTAATATGGAAACGGTAGGAGAGAATTTCCCAGAAAACATCGGTGATATTATCATTTCGATTGAGAAAACCGCAGAACAAGCAAAAGAATATGGTCATGGATTCGAACGCGAGTTAGGGTTCTTGGCACTTCATGGTTTCTTACATCTCAATGGGTATGATCATATGACACAAGAAGATGAAAAAGAAATGTTTGGACTGCAGAAAGAGATTTTGGATGCATATGGACTTAAAAGAGAAGAATAAAAAAGTGAAGAATAATTGGAAGAATAGGAAGTTTCGTGCATCGTTTCTCCATGCTCTGGACGGAATCAAAGTGATTCTAAAAGAAGAGCGGAATATGCGACATCATGCGGCGTTGGGATTTATTCCGATTGCATTGGGATTCTATTTCCAAATTGCTGCATGGGAATGGGCTTTTATTCTCACCTGTATTTTTTTGGTAATTATGATGGAATTTGTGAATACTATTTTTGAGACAGTCGTTGACATGATTACGGACTACGAATTCCACCCCCTGGCAAAGAGAGCAAAAGATATTGCTGCAGGGGCGGTATTGGTGTCTGCAACATTCGCGGTCACGATTGCTGCGCTCATTTTTATTCCCAAGTTCTATGCCCACTTTTTTTAAGGAGGAGAAATGAATGGAAGAAAATCAATCATTTAAATCAGGATTTATTTCCATTATTGGAAGACCGAATGTCGGTAAATCCACTTTATTGAACCGGATTGTCGGTCAAAAGGTAGCCATCATGAGTGATGTGCCACAAACAACACGTAATAAAATTCAAGGTGTAGTAACGACTGACCAATCACAAATGGTATTTATCGATACACCTGGTATCCATAAACCATCCCATCGATTGAATGACTTTATGTTACAAAGTGCCTATAGTACGTTTAACCAAGTAGACATCGTTCTCTTCATGGTTAATGCGGAAGAGAAACGTGGAGGCGGAGATAATTTCATTATGGAACGGATGGAAAAAATCCGTACTCCAAAATTCTTAATTATCAATAAAATTGATAAAATTTCTCCTGAAGAATTGTTACACATCATTACAGACTATACCTCTGTCCAAGAGTTTGCTGAAGTGGTTCCCATTTCTGCAACAAATGGAAACAACGTGGATGCTCTACTTCAAACGATTCAAAAATATTTACCAGTAGGCCCACAATACTATCCAGCTGATCAAGTAACGGATCATCCAGAATACTTTATCGTATCTGAATTCATTCGTGAAAAAGTTTTGCAGTTAACGCGTGAAGAAATCCCGCATTCTGTAGCAGTTGTCGTTGATTCCATGCAACGAAATGAAGACAATAAAATCCATATCTATGCAACCATCATTGTTGAACGTTCCAGCCAAAAAGGAATTATCATTGGCAAAGGTGGGAAGATGCTAAAAGAAGTCGGAACACGTGCCCGTCGCGACATTGAAATCATGCTCGGGGATAAAGTCTTTTTAGAATTATGGGTAAAAGTCCAAAAAGACTGGCGGAATAAACAATCCCATCTCCAAGAGTATGGATATCGTCAAAAAGATTATGAGTAAGACGGCTTACCAAGAGTTTGGTGGGATTGTCTTGTCGATTAGGAAGCATAAAGAACAAGATGCGCTCATCAAAATCTTCACGCTTGAATACGGCCAACGGATGTTTTTCGTTAGAAACTACTACAAAGCCAATCATGCGATGAAAACAGCTCTATTGCCGTTTTCACATGCGACTTATATAGGGACAATCAAGTCAGACGGTCTTTGTTTTTTGCAAGATTACAAGGAAGTTGAAAACTTTTCAGTCATTCAACAAGATGTATATCTGAATGCTTATAGTACGTATTTTGCTAATCTAGCGGATGCCGCAATCGAAGACGGTGAGGTAAATAAGGAATTATTTGACCTCCTACTGGTTAGTTACCAACAATTGCAAAATGGACTGGATCCAGAAATCATCATGAACATTTTTGAAATGAATATGTTGCGTTATTTTGGGGTCTTCCCTAAATTGGGGCGATGTGCCGTTTGTGGAAACGAAAAAGAGCCATTTGACTATTCAGTACGCTATTCAGGTGTTTTGTGTACGAAGCATTTCCACGAAGATCCGAAACGATTGCAGATTCATCCTGCGGCGATTCACTTTTGTCGCATTTTCCAAGTAATCCAACCGACACAGGTAAACCAGATTTCTTTAAAAAGCGATACAAAAGAAGCAATTCGACAGCTTATTGATTTCTTCTATGATGAGTTTGTAGGAATACGCCTGAAGAGTAAGGCTTACATTGATCAGATGTATGAATGGGAACAATCAATGCAGATTGTAAAGCGGAAACGTGAAGAAGAGGAATAGAGAGGCAGCCAACTTTTGCTTGACTTTATTTTTCTACGTGTTTACTATATATAAATAAGAATCTAATAAGAATGTTGACGATGAAAGTACGACCGTTACTCCTCTCTAGCGAATTTGGGATAGTGTAAGCCAAATATGAGGAAGGCGAATCGGAAAGGCACATCTGAGTTCAGTGAATGAAGAGCTGGTAGAACCAGAAGTAGGGTGGAACCGCGAGTAGATAACTCGTCCCTATGTTGCATTTAGGCGGCATAGGGGCGATTTTTTTATGCTCTTTTCTGCTACGTACACATTCAAAAAAGGAGAATTCATATGGGAGAAAAAATTACGGTTCAGAAAATGATTCAAATTCTGCAAAACTATTGGGCCGAACAAGGCTGTTTGTTGTTAAATGCCTATGACACGGAAAAAGGAGCAGGGACCATGAGTCCTTATACATTCCTCCGTGCAATTGGACCAGAGCCTTGGAATGCGGCATATGTAGAGCCGTCAAGAAGGCCGGCAGATGGCCGTTACGGAGACAATCCAAACCGGTTATACCAACATCATCAATTCCAAGTAGTGATGAAGCCTTCTCCAATAAACATCCAAGAACTTTATCTAAAAAGTTTAGAGGCTTTAGGTATCAATCCACTTGAACATGACATCCGTTTTGTAGAGGATAACTGGGAGAATCCATCTCTTGGTTGTGCAGGACTTGGCTGGGAAGTGTGGTTGGATGGAATGGAAATTACTCAATTCACTTATTTCCAACAAGTAGGGGGACTAGAGTGCAACCCGGTTACGAGCGAATTGACTTACGGAATTGAGCGATTGGCTTCTTACATTCAAGACGTTGAAAATGTTTACGATTTGGATTGGACGGAAGGCGTAAAATATGGAGAAATCTTCTATCAACCGGAATTTGAACATTCAAAATATTCCTTTGAAGAAAGTGATCCAAAACTATTAATGAATTTGTTTGAAGCTTATAACGAAGAAGCATTGAAACAAATCGAGAATGGTTTAGTCCATCCGGCATATGATTATGTATTGAAATGCTCGCATGCCTTTAACTTGTTAGACGCTCGTGGAGTCATTTCTGCGACAGACCGCGCTGGGTTCTTAGCTCGTATTCGGAATATGGCACGTAAGTTAGCCAAAGCCTTTGTTGAGAAACGGAAAGAACTAGGCTATCCACTACTTCCAGAAGCGGATCGTGAACGACTATTGAAGGAGGAAACCAAGTGAGTACAACGCTATTATTAGAAATTGGATTAGAAGAAGTTCCTGCACGATTCTTACGTGCAAGCAGTGAACAATTAAAAACACATATGCAAACCTTTCTAGAAGAAAATCGTATTGCACACGGTGAAATCCAAGCTTTCGCTACACCAAGACGATTGGCAGTGAGCGTGCAGGCTGTTGCAGATAAACAAGAAGATATTGTTGAAAAAGCAAAAGGTCCAGCGAAGAAAATCGCGCTCGATGCAGATGGTAATTGGACGAAAGCAGCCATGGGATTTGCTCGTGGTCAAGGTGTAGACGTTGACGCATTGTACTTTGAAGAATTAAAAGGTGTCGAATACGTTTATGCGAATAAAGAAATGAAAGGAATCCAAACGGTTGATGTATTGAGAAATCTTCCCGAAGTGATTCAAGCGTTACGGTTCCCAGTAACGATGCGGTGGGCAGATCAATTATTTGAATTTATCCGTCCGATTCATTGGATTACCGCTCTATATGGTTCTGAAGTGATTCCATTTACATTCTTAACGATCGAATCTGGTCGTACTTCAAGAGGACATCGTTTCTTAGGGAAAGAAGTAACATTTTCTTCTGCAGATGAATACGAATCAGCTCTAGCTGATGAATTTGTAATTGTAGATTTAGATAAACGGAAAGCAATGATTGTGGAACAAATGCACGAAATTGAACAAGAACATGGCTGGATTATTCCTTCTGACGATGAACTGTTAGAAGAAGTTGTTGCTCTTGTTGAATACCCAACAGCTTTCGATGGTTCTTTTGATGAGAAGTACCTTTCTTTACCAGAAGAAGTTTTGATTACTTCGATGAAAGAGCATCAGCGTTATTTTGAAGTAACGAATCAAGCAGGGCAATTACAGCCAAACTTCATTTCTGTTCGCAATGGGAATGGGGAACATATCGATATGGTTCGTAAAGGGAACCGGAAAGTATTAACGGCTCGCTTAGAAGACGCCCTATTCTTTTATGAAGAAGACCAAAAAATTACGATTGAAGAATCAGTAAATAAATTGGCTTCTGTTTCTTTCCATGCGAAAATCGGCTCCTTAGCCCAAAAAATGCACCAAACGGCTCGTTTAGCAGATAAACTAGCCGAACTTATTGGAATGAATGAAGATGACCGAGCTTTACTAGGAAGAGCTGCTTCCATTTACAAATTCGATTTAGTTTCTAATATGGTAGGAGAGTTTCCTGAACTACAAGGGAAAATGGGCGAGCGTTATGCCTTGCTTCAAGGGGAAGCACCTGAAGTGGCAGCTGCTATTCGTGAACATTACTTACCCTTATCGAGTGATTCTGCATTACCAGAGACTACAATCGGTGCAGTACTCGCAGTAGCGGATAAACTGGACAGTATCATCAGCTTCTTCAAACAAGAAATGATTCCTACTGGTTCTAACGATCCATACGCACTACGTCGTCAAATGATTGGAGTTGTGCAAGTAATTGAGTCGTATCAATGGTCCTTCTCCCTTCAAAATTTCTTGATGGGTGCGTTGGAACAGGTATATCAACTCAAAGAAACTGCGCATATGGAGAAACTGACAACGGACTTGATGGACTTTGCTAAAGGGCGTGTCCAACAAAGACTTCAGGCTTACCAAATCTCTCATGATATTCAAGAAGCGGTTCTACATTGTGGGGAAACAGACTTGTTACTCATCATTAAAAATGCAGAGGTGCTCGCTGACTTCCAATCCCATGAATCGTACAAAGGGTTTGTTGAATCGTTAGCTCGTGTATTGAACTTGGCGGAGAAAGCTGAAGCACCGTATGAAGTGGATTTAAATCTGTTCGAAACGGCCAGCGAAAAGAATCTGTATGTCCAAGGGAACCATTTGGAAACCATCTGGAATTCTGCAACGGTGAATGAGAAATTAGCAGCATTAGCAGCTCTAGAACCATATATCACAGCATTCTTTGATGAAAACATGGTTATGGTAGATGATTCTGCAGTACGGAATAATCGTCTTCATACACTTGCATTGGTAGCAGAGCGAATCAAGAGTTTCGCAGATGTGAGAAAGTTAATTACGAAATAAAAAGGAAATCCGTTCCCGCGAGCATCCTGCACATGGGAGCGGATTGTCTTTTATTAGAGCGAATATGCTTTATGAACGTCCTTCGATATGTTAAATTAGAAGATGAAAAAGGATTGCAAGGAAAGTAAATAGAAGTAAGGAACGAGTTCTGAAAGAACGTTCCAAGGAGGACATCTTATGTCAATGTTTTTAGATCACGCGCAAATCAACGTGAAAGCCGGTAAAGGTGGCGACGGAATGGTTGCCTTCAAGCGTGAAAAGTATGTACCGGATGGTGGTCCTGCTGGTGGAGACGGTGGAAAAGGCGGAAGCATCATTTTTGAAGTGGATGCTGGCTTACGTACGTTATTAGATTTCCGTTATAACCGTCATTTCCGCGGAACCCCTGGTGAAAATGGAATGAGTAAGAGTAAATACGGTAAATCTGCCAAAGACACAGTCGTGAAGGTTCCGCCAGGTACCATCGTGCGGAATGCAGAAACCAAAGCTTTGTTAGGTGACTTGACAGAACCTGGACAACAATTGGTAGTAGCAAAGGGTGGACGTGGCGGAAGAGGGAATATTAAGTTTGCCTCTCCTCGTAACCCAGCTCCAGAGATTGCTGAAAATGGTGAACCGGGTGAAGAATTAATTTTAGATTTGGAATTGAAAGTTATTGCAGATGTCGGTTTAGTAGGCTTCCCATCCGTTGGGAAATCAACCATTCTTTCCGTTGTTTCTTCAGCAAAACCAAAAATCGGTGCTTATCACTTTACGACCATTGTTCCAAACTTAGGAATGGTGAAAACAACGAGTGGTGCCCAGTTTGTTATGGCAGACTTACCAGGTTTGATTGAGGGAGCTTCGCAAGGAGTAGGATTAGGTATTCAGTTCCTACGTCATATCGAGCGGACTCGCGTTATTTTACATGTGCTAGACATGGGTGCAACAGAAGGCCGTGACCCGTTTGAAGACTTCCAAACCATCAACAAAGAACTTGAAAGCTATGAACTGAAATTGTTGGAACGACCAATGATTATTGTAGCAAACAAGATGGATGTTCCTGGTGCAAAGGAAAATCTAGAAGAGTTCCGCGATCAATTGGCTGAATTATACTCTGTAGCAGATATGCCACGTATTTTTGAAATCTCGGCTTATCAAAACCAAGGGCTAGATGACTTACTGAATCACACAGCAGAAGTATTGGAAACAACGGACTTGTTCCCATTATTTGAAGAAGAGGATGAAGCTTCCGTTCTTTATAAATTTGAAGATGATCAAAATCAAGGAATTGAGATTACTAGAGATTCGAATGCCACATGGATTCTTGGCGGCGAACGCTTAGAAAAACTATTCTTGATGACTAACTTTAATCATGATGAAAGCATCATGCGTTTTGCTCGTCAACTTAGAGGAATGGGCATTGATGAAAAACTACGGGAACGTGGGGCTCAAGATGGCGACTTAGTGCGCATCATGGATTATGAATTTGAGTTTGTCGACTAACCGTAAAACGAAACGAGTGTCAAAAACATGAAAATACAATTTTTAGGTACAGGCGCGGGAGTTCCTTCCACCATGCGATATTTAAGCAGCATTGCCTTAAAGCTGCTTGATGAGCGAAATGAAATTTGGCTTTTCGATTGTGGAGAAGGAACACAACAGCGTATTTTAAAGACTTCATTGAAACCACGCAAGGTAAGCAAAGTTTTTATTACCCACTTACATGGAGATCATATCTTTGGTTTGCCTGGTTTTCTAAGTAGTCGTGCGTTCCAAGGCGGCGATACACCTCTTACCATATACGGCCCGAAAGGGATAAAAGATTTTGTCCTAACCAGTTTGCGAGTTTCACAGTCCCATCTCCGTTATCCAATTTTTTTCCATGAGTTAGAGGAAGAAGGGGTTGTTTTTGCGGACAAGCAGTTCCAAGTAACCTGCGCGAAACTTTCTCATGGGATTCCGTCTTTTGGCTACCGGGTAGAAGAGGCAGCTTATCCAGGTGAATTATTAGTGGACAAGTTAAAGGCCGAGAATGTTCCTGCAGGTCCTATTTATGGGAAACTGAAAAATGGTGAGACGGTCGTTTTACCAAATGGCAGAACCTTAGATGGAGAAGATTATGTTGGGAAGGCGATTCGAGGTCGAGTGGTTACGATCCTTGGCGACACAAGAAGAACCAAGCAAAGTGTAAAGTTGGCAAAAAATTCCGATGTATTAGTCCACGAGGCTACGTTCGATAAGCACAGCCAACAAATTGCTTATGATTATTTCCATTCTACGTGTGTCGATGCAGCGAAGGTAGCGCGAGATGCAAATGTTCAGCAGCTCTATTTAACTCACATTAGTTCTCGTTATGCAGGAAAAGAGGTCTATGCCTTAGAAAAAGATGCGAGAGCTATATTTAAGGCAACGACGCTTGTAAATGACTACGATGAATTTGATATTCACCTTTCTAAAGAATCAGATTGAAAAAATGAAATAGATAAGGATGGATGTAAATGAAAAATCAATGGAGATTGATTGCCGGTATTATCGTACTATTCATTATTATTGTCTTTGCCGTTTTGAACGTGGATGATGTTCCTGTCAACTTTGGCTTCGGCGAAGTAATCGCCCCTCTTATCATCATTATTTTCATATCTTTATTGCTAGGTTCTTTGCTGACGCTGCTTGTTTCTACAGTGGCAACGGGCCACCGCAATAAAGAGCTAAAAACTCTGCGTGGGAAAGTGAACCAACAAGAAGAGCAGTCCCAAGAGGCGATTAAACGTGTGCGAACACAGTATGAAGAGCGAATTCAAGCTCTCCAGGAGTCTCTTGCAGCTAAAGAAAGCGAAATAAATCAATTAAGACAAACTGAAACAACGGTTCCTTCGTATACCGATACAAATCGTCGGGACCTCTATCAATAGAAAAAACTTCGCCTGGAAGTGCGGGCGGAGTTTCTTTTCTTGATGAAAGGGAAGAGAGGAGATTACGGATTGTTAACTGCAAGAATGAATTGGAGAATTAAAGAGCATCCAACTAGTAACGGAGAACTTCTTACTCTCCAGAAACAAACCGAATATAGTGACGCCTTCTTACGTCTTTGTTTGCATAGAGGGCTCGATACCAAAGAAAAAATTGATGCCTTTCTCCAACAAGACGAAACTTCCTTCCATGACCCTTTTTTATTATACGAAATGGAAAAGGCAATTGATCGCATTAAAATTGCAATCGAAGAAGGACAAGCTATTAAGGTGTTCGGTGATTATGATGCGGATGGTATCACGAGTACAGCCATCCTAGTTGAGGCATTGGAAAGTTTAGGAGCAAATGTTTCCTATTATTTACCGAACCGTTTTAGCGATGGATATGGGCCGAATCCTCGCCTTTTTCAAACCTTTATTGATGAAGGAACGGAATTAATCCTGACTTGTGATAATGGTGTTACAGGTCATGAATCCATTGCTCTAGCAAATCAACATGGAATTGATGTGATTGTTAGCGATCACCACGAGATTCCCGAGACATTGCCAGACGCGTATGCAGTCATCCATCCCAAGCATCCAAACGGGAACTATCCGTTTGAAGATTTGTCAGGTGCCGGTGTCGCATTAAAGATTGCCGGAGCCTTAATGGAACGTATCCCTTATGAATGGCTGGATATTGCAGCTATTGGTACGGTCGCTGACTTGGTGTCTCTAACGGATGAAAATCGCTGGATTGTCCAACAAGGTATTTTAGCGTTGAGACAGACAGAACGACTGGGCTTGCATCTCTTATTCGAAAAAGCGAGCATACAGGTAGACCAATTGGACGAAGAGTCCATTGGATTTATTATTGGACCAAGATTGAATGCACTTGGCCGCTTAGGCGACGCATCTCCAGGCGTCGAATTGCTCCTTTCCTTTGACGAAGAGCGCTTAGAGGAAGTAGTGGCAATGATTCAAACAACGAATAGCAAAAGACAAGAAATTGTCGCTGAAATTTTTGAATCGGCACTAAAGAAAGTAGAGGCTCTTGAAGAACTACCACTTATTCTTCTCTTAGCAGAAACCAATTGGCATGAAGGTGTTCTTGGAATCGTAGCGAGTAGACTGGTAGAACATACGGGTCGACCTACAATTTTATTACATCTTGATGAAGAAACAGGGATTGCAAAAGGTTCTGCTAGAAGCATCGAATCTGTTCACATCTATGAAGCCCTCTCTGCTTCATCCGACCTGTTACTGAAGTTTGGCGGTCACAAAATGGCAGCTGGAATGAGTGTGGCAAAGGAACAGCTGGATCAATTAGCGCACTCTTTGAACGAATATGCGAAACTTTTACAGGCTGATATTGAAAAAGGGGAAACACTTTATATAGATGAAATCCTTTCAGTAGAGGAAGTCAATTTAGCCTTTTTAGAAGAGTTGAACCTCTTGAAGCCGTTTGGCACTGGAAATGCCAAACCGGTCTTTGGCTTTCGGGATACGGAAGTTAAAAATGTACGAAAAATTGGTGCAGACCAACAACATTTGAAAATGATTCTGCAAAGAAATCAGGAACAGTTAGATGTAATTGGCTTCAACCATGGTAAGCTGGCGAACCATTTGACGGAACAACAGCCAGTTTCTGCGGTAGGGGAACTGAGTGTCAATACATGGAAAGATATCTCCAAACCTCAGCTCTTTTTGAAAGATTTAAAAGTGAATCAGGTGCAATACTTTGATTTACGCAGTTCAAAACTAGCAGCTGATTCTCTAACGAAAGAAGCGAGTGTTTATTTATTTTTCAACCGCAAGTTTTTTGAACAAACAGCGAATCGGATCCCTTCTAGTTCAGTTGCAGTGTTGTTGGAAAGTGATGATTCCATCCCGCCATTTGGAGACACATTACGTAATCTCGTATTGATGGATTGTCCAACTCATTTGGATGATTTAGCTAGTTTCTTAGCTGACCATTCCTTCGAAAATTACTACGTTTATGCCTATCCAATCAAGCCGGCTACCCTGGAAGGAATGCCTACTAAGGAACAAATTTCCCACATCTATAAGTATTTCTATACTCGTCAAAATATGGATGTTCGTGGGAAGCTGGATGCTTTGGCTAAATACTTACAAATTCATAAGAATTTGTTGATTTTTATCATATCGATGTTTTTAGAGGCGAAATTTGTTACAATAGACAACGGTGTACTGAATCCAGTGAAAAACCCTCAACGGATTGAGTTAACTGAAACAGAGACATATCAACAAAGAATTAAAAATATAAAAGCAGAAAAATTATTCATTTATGGCCTCTTTGATGAAGTCAAAACATGGCTGAGTGAACAAGGAAACTGAAGGTCAGTAGGAGGATAAGTTGATGGATTTTAAAAAATATATCGCTGATGTACCAAATTTCCCAGAAGAAGGGATTATTTTCCGTGATATTTCTCCACTCATGCAAGACGGAGAAGCATATCAAAAAGCAATCGAAAAAATCATTGAATTTGCGAAAGACAAAAAGGTAGATAAAGTAGTCGGACCTGAAGCACGTGGATTCATGGTAGGCTGTCCGGTAGCAGTTGGATTAGGCAGTGGTTTCGCCATGGCTCGTAAAAAAGGAAAATTGCCACGCGAAACAGTAGAAGTTGCCTATGGGTTGGAGTATGGTGAAGCAGTCTTGCAATTGCACTCAGATGCAGTTCTACCAGGTGAAAAAGTGCTAATCTGTGATGATTTATTAGCAACTGGTGGTACTACTCGTGCAACGGTTGAATTGATTGAGAAGTTAGGCGGAGAAGTTGTCGGCTTGGCGTTCTTGATTGAATTGCTAGACTTAAACGGTAGAGACATGGTGAAGGGTTACGATATCTTTACATTAATGGAATATTAAGCCATAACGAAAAAACATACTAAGATTAGTAGGTAGAAACCCCGACGGGGGTTCCTGCCTACTATTTTCTTTTTTTCAGATATAGTAGT
>NZ_JARBEA010000040.1 GCF_028863945.1 Jeotgalibaca caeni
GTGTCGGATAACAATATGAAAAACAAGGACGGGACAAGGTTTAGAGAGCATATTAGAAAAACTATGAATTATTCAGGTAAATATATCTTCTCGTTGATTACTGGTGTGCTTGCAGTCGTAATTGGGGTTTTATTTATGACGTTGCGATCAAAAGATGTCACAGACTCGTGGGCTGAAAACAACGTTCTTCTCTCGCAACGGAACTATGAAATTGCAGCTTCCTATCAATTAGCATTTACAGATTCTACGTTTATTGTTTATGATCGTTACGTTCCTATTACATCGAATGACGCTGGTTCAGAGAATAGAGATCTGCCTCTAGAAGTGGGTGAATATAGCCCCTATACGGTGACTAAAAAAGACAATGTGTATACCATTAAAAGTGGCGACGCAATCAACTACCGTTTAACGCAAACCGCTCCTAGAATATTTGTAGATGAGATCGGAACCGAATATACAACCGATTCCTACGTAGATGACTTTTAGTAGTAGAAAAGCTTGCATAGTAATAAAATTTATATATGCATTCTAACCCCCTGCCGATAGGTAAAGGGGGTTTTATACGAAAAAAACTGGTTACTCAGATGTGTTTCATGTTTATTTGCTTTTTTTCTCTATCTAGTATGTAGAGGAGCTCAACACCTGTTCAAATGTGAAAAAAATGGAAAAGTTGAGCGTTTTCGTTATCCTCACTTGTCCAAAAACAAGCCCCGTCTACATTAAATAAAGATGTTTTATTAAAATTAAAGTTACGTAATTCACTTACTTCGAGTTCGAAAATTAAAACAGTTTTTTTCAGAAATGAAACAGCGTTTAAGAATCTGAATGGTTCGTTAGAGAAAGGTAAAAGAATTGTCATTCTCCTCATGAAAACGCATTTTGATAGGATTATGCTTTGAATTTTTATTTAAAAGTGGTAAGATACTATTAACGCTTATTAGGGTGAAATTGATCTAAGGAGATTTTTATAATGACAGATGGTAAGACTAAAGTTAGTACAGCTTCGTTAAAAGTAATGGCTGGTTGGGGAATCGACACAATTTATGGAATTCCTTCAGGTACTTTGGCTCCTTTAATGGAAGCTTTGGGTGAACAAAAAGAAACAGATATTAAATTCCTTCAAGTAAAACATGAAGAAGTTGGAGCAATGGCAGCCGTAATGCAATGGAAATACGGCGGAAAATTAGGTGTATGTGTTGGATCAGGTGGTCCTGGTGCTTCTCACTTAATCAACGGTCTTTACGACGCTGCAATGGATAACACACCAGTTCTAGCTATCTTGGGATCTCGTCCACAAAGAGAATTAAACATGGATGCTTTCCAAGAATTGAACCAAAATCCAATGTTTGATCATATCGCAGTATACAACCGTCGTGTTGCTTACGCTGAACAACTACCAAAACTAATCGACGATGCAATCCGTACTGCTATCTCGAAACGTGGAGTGGCTGTATTAGAAGTACCTGGCGACTTCGGTTACCACGAAATTGCGAACGATGCATTCTACTCTTCAGGTCACAGCTACCGTGATTACGTTTCTTCTGCAATCAATGAAGCAGATATCGATGCGGCTGTTGAAGTATTAAACAACTCAAAACGTCCTGTTATCTATGCAGGTATCGGAACAATGGGACATGGTCCAGCAGTTCAAGAATTGTCTCGTAAACTAAAAGCTCCAGTTATTACAACTGGTAAAAACTTCGAAACGTTCGACTATGACTTTGAAGCATTAACTGGTTCCACATACCGTGTTGGTTGGAAACCAGCTAACGAAGCTGTTAAAGAAGCAGATACTGTTCTTTTCGTTGGTTCTAACTTCCCATTTGCTGAAGTAGAAAAAACATTTGCAAACGTTGAAAACTTCATCCAAATTGACAACAACCCAACGATGCTTGGTAAACGTCATAATGCAGATGTTGCCATCCTTGGCGATGCTGGTGAAGCCGTTCATTCATTACTTGAAAAAGTAGCACCTGTTGAAGAATCAGCATGGTGGAATGCAAACTTGAAGAACATTCAAAACTGGCGTGACTACATGACGAAGTTGGAAACAAAAGAACAAGGTCCACTACAACTTTATCAAGTATACAACGCAATCAACAAATACGCTGACGAAGATGCAATCTACTCCATTGATGTTGGTAACTCAACTCAAACATCAATCCGTCACTTACACATGACTCCTAAAAACATGTGGAGAACTTCTCCATTGTTTGCTTCTATGGGTATTGCACTTCCTGGTGGGATTGCTGCTAAGAACGTTTACCCTGATCGTCAAGCATTTAACCTAATGGGTGACGGCGCGTTCTCTATGAACTATCAAGACGTTGTTACGAACGTACGTTATGACATGCCTGTTATCAACGTAGTATTCACAAACACGGAATATGGATTCATCAAGAACAAATATGAAGATACAAACACAAATACATTTGGTACTGAATTTACTGACGTAGACTACGCTAAAATTGGTGAAGCACAAGGTGCTGTTGGTTTCACAGTAAGCCGTATCGAAGATATGGATCAAGTAATGGCTGCTGCTGTTAAAGCAAACAAAGAAGGCAAAACAGTTGTAATCGACGCTAAAATTACGAAAGATCGTCCAATTCCAGTAGAAACATTGAAATTAGACCCTGCTTTCTACAGCGAAGAAGAAATCAAAGCTTACAAAGAAAAATATGAAGCTGAAGAATTGATTCCATTTAGCGCATTCCTAAAAGCTGAAGGTCTTGAATCTAAAGTATCTAAATAATTTTAGTTTAATAAAAAGGTGAGTCGCCAGATGAAGGTGACTCACCTTTTTTGTTATCAACCTTTCAAACAATGAGCTTCTATCTGGGTATGTGGACTGATTAATAGTATGATAAAGGTACAAAAACTTTAGAAGGAGTGGTTTTATGACGGCATATGAAGTACCAAAAGTATGGCAGTGGGAAGAGGAAAATCCAAGTATGGGTGGCAACCGACCAACTTCTGGAAGTCGTTTTGAACAGAAATTGCCGGTAGGAGAGGCGCCGTTCCAATTGTATTCACTAGGAACGCCGAACGGTATCAAAATAACGGTGATGTTGGAAGAGCTAAAAGAGTTAGGTGTAGAAGGTGCAGACTACGATCTCTATAAGATTAACATTGGAGATGGCGATCAATTTGGTTCAGATTTTGTCGAGATTAATCCAAACTCCAAAATTCCAGCCCTCGTTGACCAGAGTCAAAGTCCAAGTCTGAAAATCTTTGAATCAGGCTCGATTCTTCTTTATTTAGCTGAGAAATTTGGTCAACTGATTCCAATCGATATTCATGGCCGGACAGAAACCTTGAATTGGCTGTTCTGGCAAATTGGAGCAGGACCCTATGTGGGCGGCGGCTTCGGTCACTTCTTTGCCTATGCGCCAGAGAAGCTGAAGTACCCAATTGACCGCTTCACAATGGAGACAAAACGCCAGTTAGATCTGCTGGATCAAACCTTGGCAAAACGGCCGTATCTTGCAGGCGACACGTACACCATCGCAGATATTGCGATTTGGTCTTGGTATGGTCGTCTAGCGCAAGGAAAGTTATATGAAGGCTCCTATGAATTCTTGAATATGGATGAATATACGCATGTATTGAAATGGGCCAACCGCATTGCGGAGCGGCCAGGCGTTCAAAAAGGTTTGGCAGTAGAGTATCAATCACTGAATTAATAACCAATAGAATTGAAGGAGCACGGCTATGAATTCGAAA
The DNA here is from genome assembly GCF_028863945.1 of Jeotgalibaca caeni. Classification (GTDB taxonomy): domain Bacteria; phylum Bacillota; class Bacilli; order Lactobacillales; family Aerococcaceae; genus Jeotgalibaca; species Jeotgalibaca caeni. Next base: position 3,724 of record NZ_JARBEA010000040.1, read on the forward strand.
TACAAAAAATTATTTGAAGAAGTAACATTTAATAACGGTGTGAAAATTGATACACACTTTGCAATGGCGCCGATGGTAGTCGCGGGTTCATCTCTGGAAGGTGATGTAACGGAAGACGATATCAACTATTTCAAGAGACGTGCAGATGCAGCCTCCATGTTGATTACCGGTGCCGCTACCGTTAGCGAGTACGGGAATGCATTTGGTTATGGACTTGGGAATTATCGTGATGAGCAGTTGGAAGGTTTGACTCAATTAGCTACAGCGATGAAGTCAAAAGGGAATAAAGCCATCTGCCAAATTTTCCACCCAGGCCGGGAATCGAGGGTTACCTTCCAACAACGCGGCGTAGCCTATGGACCAAGTTCATTAGAGTTTGACTTCTTGGAATATCCGATTACAGGATTGACCGAAGAGCAGGTTGAAGAAGTGATTGAACAATTTGTGAAGGCAGCTGAGCGTGCAATGGATGCAGGGTTTGACGGCGTGGAAGTTCATGGCGCGAACCACTACCTGATCCAGCAATTTTTCTCAAAATTATCCAATAAGCGTAATGATAAATGGGGTGGCAGCCTAGAGAAGCGTGCCGCTTTTGCGCTAGAAATTACGAAACGGGTAAAAGAATTAGCAGCAAGACGCAACAAAAAGGACTTCATTGTTGGGTACCGGATCAGCCCGGAAGAAATTCACGGTGACGTAGTAGGCTTTACATTGGATGAAGCCCTTTATTTGATTGATCAAGTAGCCGAATTAGGTGTTGATTATATTCACACATCCTTATGGGGAGCAGAAGCATACAAGTCGAAAGCCCGAATGGGGGAACATGAAGGCGAAGTAATCAACCAAGTCATTTATGAGTTGATTGCCGGCAGAACCAAGTTAATCGCAGCGGGTGACATCTTGAGTGCCGATGCAGCTTTGGATGCTTTGAACTATGCAGATATCGTGGCGTTGGCTTCTGCTGTCATTTTGGATCCTGAAATGAAGCAGAAAATTGCGAATGGCCAAGAAGATGACATCAATTTTGATGTAACAGGCCGTTACGAGGAGTTAGATTTGCCGAAGAATTTCCCAATCATGATGCTCGGGTTAAATAAAAGTGGGAAGATTCCTCAAGCAACCTTCGACTATATCAAATCAGCCATGCCTAAACAGTAAAGGAACAAAATAAAAGAAACGCTGCAAACCCCGGCTAACTTGAATGGGGTCTGCAGCGTTTTTCAATCTATGGAAACTTATACAATTTTGAACGTAACATCAATATTTCCACGCGTTGCATTGGAGTAAGGACATACTTGGTGAGCTGCTTCTACCAACTCTTGTGCTGTTTCTTTTGAAGCTCCTTCTATTTCCACTTCCATTTCAACGCCTAGTTTGAAGCTATTTTTCAATTTCGACTTTGCATCTTTAAGCGAGACATCTCCTCATGTCTTAGATGTGTACTCCGACAATCCAAATGTAACGAATATGAGTAAAATGTTTGAATATTTAAAAATAAAGGAACTGGATCTCTCAAACTTAGACACGAGCAATGTAACCGATATGAGCGGCATGTTCTCAAATTCTAATATTGAGAAAGTTCAATTAGATACTAGTAATGCAGAAGAAATGAGTGAACTGTTTGCAAGTTCAACAGCCAATGTGCTTGATTTAAGTAGTTTGGATACCCAAAATATATGGAACATAGGGGGATGTTTTATAAGAGCGAAGCGAAAGAAATGAGTGTCAGCAACTTTAACACAACAATTGTAATGGATATATCTTACGTGTTTGCGAACTCTCAAGTAGAAACTTTAGATCTAAGTAATTTTGATATGAGGGATACAGGAGGTGGAGAGCTGGAAGGGATGTTTTTTAGAGCAGCGACAAAAAGAGGATATGCTGGATCAGTTACCGAGAAGAAAAGTTTAAACGAACTTATTTACAAGGAAAGAGGAGATGTCCAACCAGCTTTCTCCATAAAGAATGAGCCGTAATCGATAGCTAATGAGGCTGGGACAAAAATGTTCTGGTCTCTTTTTTCACCATTCCTACCTTAATTCCTCTTCCATGTTAAAAGAATTCTCCACCCGAGAGAAACAAGACACTGTTTAGATGATTGCTCTTGTGTAATAATCCAAACGTGAAAGCACGTAAATTTCTGACTGTATTCCTGAAGGATAGATGAAGGAATGGGTATGTTGAAGCTCAAGTTGGATCACATCACCAAACCATAGGAAGCAAGCGAGTGGGTTACCGCTTTAAGCGATGTGTCGTTGGGATTTAGAGAACATAAATTTGGGTCCTTCTGGATAATGGGGTGTACTGCAATCATTCCATTGGTTTTGTGTTTCAAACCTATAATTTGAAGGGTTACCAAACCGTTTTGCAAAATTTCTGTTCTAACATAAAGCCGGCAAACATATTCTGAACGAAAATAATTTTTTCTCAAACGTAGCTTAAAGCCCGCTTGAGAAGCTGGAAAGAGTATAATGTGAGAGAGACGGAACAAATGAACCTCGAAACGGAGGGATAAAAGTGGCACGTAAAAAAACCTTTACGCAAGAAGAACTGTATGCAGCAACCCATGACCTCATATTGGAAGTAGGGTATGATGTGTTTTCTTTCCAGTTGTTAGCGAAAGAACTCGATATTACCAGAACAGCCTTATATAAGCATTATGCGAATAAGAATGAACTTCTGCAAGCTTATCTCAATTATCAACTCGAACAAGTCGTTGAAGAAATAGAAGAAACTGTCTGGCCCGCAACGTATGCGGAAAAAATTTCTCTTTTGATGGATATCGTGTTTGGCTATGCCGATACACATGCTATTTCAGCGATGGTTCCAACGCAGAAGTGGACCAAGGAAAATGAAGGAAATCCGGACATTATAAAATCAAAAGGCTTGCATATGCGCTTCTTCGGCTTTATTCAACAAGTTATTGAGGAGGGGAAAGATACAGGGTTCCTCAATCCAGAAATACCATCCATGATTATGATTGAAACGATTTTCCATAGTATTAACTTACCGAACCAGGCCGGTTTATCTCGTGAGGAGTATACGTATTTTGTAAAAAAGATGCTGTTCGAAGGAATTTTGAAAAAATAAAGAAAATATAAAACATAATTAGTGACATATGTGTCACTTTAGGAGTATACTTAATCCAGCTTTCATTAATATTTTGAAAAGAGGGAGAATTATGTTTTTAGCACGTAGAGAGCTATGGTTTTCGAAAAGACGTTTTATGCTGATTGGTTTCATTATCGTTTTGATTACTTGGCTTGTTTTTGTTTTATCTGGATTAGGAAATGGGTTATCCGATTTAGGTACGGCTGTTATTCGTTACTCCGGTCTAGATGCGGCTATTTTTGAAGAGGAGGCAGAATTTACGTTAGGGAAATCGACATTGCCAGAAAGGATGGTAGATGAAGTTCTCAAAGTTGACGGTGTGGAGGAAGCAGCTGGTATCGCAACAACTCCCGGTGGAATTTTGCGTGGTTCGAACGTTGATGAAGAAACGGGAAAGAAAACTTCTGTTCTATTCGTTGGAGTGGAACCCGGTAGTTTCTTGGAACCAGCTGTTGTTTCTGGTCAAGCACTAGAATTAGACAAGCCAAATCAAGTCTTAGTTGACGATAGCCTATTAGATGAAGGGTTTGCCTTAGGCGACACGATTACCTTAAGTGGAATCGGAATAGAATATGAAATCGTTGGATTCGTAGAAAATAAAACCTTAAACCATATGCCAGCCGTTTTTGTCACGATGGATGCGTTACGCGATATAAAATACATTGTTCCTGGTTCTGATAGGGGAATTGAGAAACCCGTTAGTGCTATATTTGTAAAGGGAAATAATGTAGACAAAGAGCAATTAGCAAGTGCGATTGATGGCATCGAGGTTGCGGATATGGGTGAAACCTTAAATGGTGTGCCAGGTTATTCTGCTGAGAGCGGTACGATTAACTTGATGCTGTGGTTGTTAATCTTTATCTCAGCTTTTGTGATGGCTGTTTTCTTCTACGTTTTAACTACACAAAAAGTTCATCAGTTTGGTGTGATGAAAGCAATTGGCGCGAGCAATGGCTTTGTCATTAAGAGTGTTGCTTCACAAGTATTCCTTCTATCTACCGTAAGCATTGCCATTGGAGTCGGACTTACCTACTTAATGACACTTGCATTGCCGGAAGGGATGCCATTTAACTTATTGCCTGAAATGGTTCTCCTCTATAGTTTCGTTTTATTGGCAACCAGTTTGATCGGAACGCTATTTTCGATTAGAAGTATTATCAAGATTGATCCAATTACAGCCTTAGGGAGGGTTGAATAATGAGTGGGATTCGTTTAGCCAATGTTACAAAAGTCTATAAAGAAGCGGATTTTACCAACACCGCATTAGACAACTTATCTATCAATGTAGAACCTGGTGAGTTTATTGCTATTATTGGGCCATCGGGTTCAGGAAAAAGTACATTCCTATCGATTGCTGGAGCTTTGCTACAGCCGACAGAAGGTCAAGTAATGATTGATGGGGAAGATATTGCCAGCTTATCTGAGAAAAAACTATCGAATGTTCGTCTTTCTAAAATTGGTTTTATTTTGCAAACTTCTAATTTGCTTCCGTACTTAAACGTGTTGGATCAATTATTAGTAGTGAAGAAAATGGGCGGTAAAGTTACTGCAGAAGACCGCGTATTCGCCAAAGAGTTGTTAACAGAAATTGGATTGGGTGATAAATTGAAAAAATACCCACACCAATTGTCTGGAGGCGAACGTCAACGGACTGCCATTGCTCGTGCATTTATGAATGATCCAAAAATCATTCTAGCTGATGAGCCAACCGCAAGTTTAGATACCAAACGAGCACATGAAGTGGTTTCCTTAATTGCTAAAGAAGTGAAAGCTCGTAAAAAGGCTGCAGTTATGGTTACACATGATGAACGAATGTTATCTTATTGTGACCGTGTATACCGCATCGAAGACGGTATACTAAGTGAACAACATTAAATATTAACTTATATTTTTTCCAGCTTGTTCCCTATACCCAGAGAAAGAGCCGTACTCTCCGTTCAGATGGAGGTACGGCTCTTTCTCTGCCTTTTAGCATAGAATCCATTCGTCGTTTTAGATGTAAAGGGACAAGAATTAAATTTCTAACGCCTTCAACTCTTCTATTGTAACTTCTTCATCTGCATACCCATCGACCATAAAGCCGCTCAAATTAGAGAACTCCTTGTAGAACAAGTCATACGCAGTCATATCGGAAGTGAAATTATCTTCGTTAATTTTTTCTATCAACTCTTTTGTTTTTGCTTGGGTATCGGCATCTAATTCCCAACTATCGGGTCTGAGTCGACCCATTTCGTCGTATTCTGGTTTATCACCGTACACCATATCCCGGTAGATGCGGTCGATATGCATAATCGGTGTTTCGTGGGTACCTTTATCAGACATGACTTTGTAAAGGCCAATGCAATAAACAGGGAAGAAAGGAATTACAGAACTTGCTTTGGTCGTAACTGCTGTCGCTACTACGATTCGGGCTTTCCCATTTAGATCAGCCAGTAATTCATTAATAATAGCGGCTTTTTCATCACAATCTGCCTTCGCACGTCCAAGAGTTCCGTTGCCATAGTAGGGGTGATTCAACTCTGTTCCTAAGTAAGAATAGTTCGTTGTCAAAACGCCGTCTGCCAACACGTCAGCTTCTTTTAATGCATCCATCCAGAGTACCCAATCTTCACCGCCCATTACTTTGACGGTATCAGCAATTTCTTGCTCGGTTGCAGGTTCTAACGTTTGTGTGTAGAAACTTTGCTCCTGCATATTGATGTTCGGGCCAACCATAGGCTCTCCGATGGCTTTGATGGAGGAACGGTAGGTCTCTCCGGTTTCCGGATCCTTTCTTACACCACTTGCCAAGCTGTAAACGACCAGGTCTACCTTACCGCCAAACTCGTTTTTAATGTAATCAATTACTTCTTGTTTAGCTTCGTGACTGAAGGCATCTTGAACAAAGTTCTTCGCAACCAGACCTTCTTTTTCAGCAGCTTCGCGAAAAGCGATATTGTTATACCAGCCAGCGGTTCCGAGATTCCGTTCATTTTTCGGTCCCTTTTCGAAAGAAACACCGATTGTATCTGCCCCTGTACCGAAAGCTAGGCTGATGCGGGTAGCTAAGCCATAGCTAGACGACGCGCCGATAATCAATACTTTTTTGGGACCTTCATAAGTCCCTTTCCTTTTCACATAATCAATCTGATTCCACACTTCTTGCTTGCATCCAAGTGGGTTGACACCAAGGGCTACATTACCCCGAATATTTTGTTTGAACTCCAACATGGTGAATCCTCCTTCAATAAATCGTCATAAAGATATCATAGCAGAAAAAGCTTCTTCTGAATAAATTACCTACTAAAATCGACGGATATAGGACATCGCGTCTAAAAAAACTGTGATATAATGAAGCAAAGGAAGGGGACACCTCGAATGAAAGAATGGCTCGTCATGATTCCGTTGTTTGTATTGTTCTATAGTATCGTGTGTTTTCTAATTTCTTTTTTTGTTGCACTCTACCAAAAAATCCGGAAAAAAGCATCCTTCAAGGAAGCTTTTTGGGATTGTTTCTGGTGGTTCTTTTTAGAAATGCTTAACCCGTTTACTTACTTATAATCACAAAAAAACCGTCCATCCGATAAAAGATGAACGGTTTTCTTATGATTTGGAAAAATTATTGTGCGGTTAATCCGCCATCAATCACGAATTCGGAACCGGTAGAGTAACTAGACTCATCAGAAGCCAGGAAGAGAACCATATTGGCTACTTCTTCAGGCTGTGCTACGCGTTTCAATGGAATACTCTTAGCAAACTGTTCAACAACTGCTTTGGTATCTTCTTGAACAACCATTGGGGTAGCGATTACACCTGGGTGAACAGAGTTAACGCGAATGCCCATCGGTGCCAAGTTGATTGCAGCTGCCTTCGTCATACCACGAACGGCAAATTTTGTATCTGTGTACGCTACAGCTCCAGCAACTAATCCATTCATGGAAGAAACGTTGACGATTGAACCGCCTCCCGCTTTCATCATGGATGCTGCAGCAGCTTTCGTACCTAAGAATACAGAGACTTGGTTAATATCTACGATTCGGCGGTACTCTTCTAAGGTAATATCAAATATATTTTTAGCCATCGTAATTCCGGCGTTGTTTACTAATACATTGACAGGACCAAACGTTTCTTCTGTTTTTTCAATAACGTTTGCCCAGTCTTCTTCAGAAGCTACGTTTTGTTTTACGAAAAGGGCGTTGTCACCTAATTCTGCGGCTAGTGCAGATCCTTTTTCTTCATTTAAGTCTGTAAGGACTACTTTTGCACCTTGCTCGATGAATAGTCTCGCGTGCGCTTCTCCCATACCTTGAGCTGCACCTGTAATGACTGCTACCTTTCCTGCTAAACGATTCATTTAAAAACCTCCTAAAATTAATTTGACTCATATTAGACGACAATATGTTGCATAGTATACAGTAAAAAGCTTTACTCTGAAAATGTCAATCAATTTTGTTTTTATTGTGAATAAAAGTGAAATCAAAAAAAGAGCCAAACTATGGCTCTTTTTGGGTATACTCTTCAAGCATAATTAGTTCAATTGATTCAAAAAATCAATTTGTTCAAAAGTATCTGATTCTGTAATTCCTACCAGTACAGAATCTTTTTCGATTGGCTCTTTTGGATCGAACGATACTAATAATTTTCCACCTCTTGAACGACGCATTCCGATAATGTTAATATCGTATTTTTTACGTAAATCAAGTTGAATCAAGGATTTTCCAATCCAACGTTGAGGTGGATAGAACTCAACAACGGATGTGCTGTCATCTAAGCGAACGATATCTTCGATATTTGTTCGCAGAAGATTCTTAGCAACTCGTGTACCCGCTTCTTTTTCAGGTTGAACCACCATATCCGTTCCGATTTCTTCTAATATTTCTCTATAGCTTTTATTTTTTGCTTTTGCGATGATATATTTGATACCCAATTTTTTACAGTTTAAGACTCCCAGGGAAGTTGCTTCTAAAGAAGTTCCAGTAGCAATCACGACAGCATCACAATCTTCAAGACCAATGGACTGTAAGAGTTCCAAATCCGTAAAATCTCCAACAATTCCTTTTGTGATAAATGCCTCGATACGATTTACATTTTCTTCCGCTTTATCAATGGCAATGACATCACTGCCGTACTCGCTCAAAGTTTTTGCTATGGTAGAACCAAAAATCCCTAAACCTAAAATTCCAATTAATTTACTCATTCTATGACGCTCCTAACCAATGATAAGGGTACCTTTTGAATATTCGATATCTTTTACGGCTCTGTTTTTTCGTATGATACTATCTACCAACGTAGCAGGTCCGATACGTCCTGCGAACATCAAGAACATAATGACAATTTGACTAGTTGCTGCAAGTTGAGGTGTTATATTTGCTGACACACCGACTGTCGCCAAAGCTGATACAGCTTCGAACAATAGGAAAAGAGGATTCATATCCGGGTTTAATAACAATAATAAACTAGTCCCGATTGCCAAAGTAGTCAGTAGGGCGATAAAAATAATCAATGCTTGGCGAACAACTCTTTGGGGAATGGTATGGTAGAAAACATTAATATTTCCTTGCCCGCGAGCTTCATTATAAATCATCAGTACAATGATTGCCATGGTTGTGGTCTTTAATCCACCTGCTGTACCACCAGGCGACCCACCGATAAACATCGTAATCACACTGAAAAACATAGAAAATGGAGTAATAGTGGTATAATCAAGGGTAGCAAATCCAGCAGTTCGCATGGTAACTGTATGGAAGAAGCTAGCCAATAACTTTTCGCCAAAAGTAAAAGTCCCAATACTTTGTTCATTTGTATATTCGGCAATCATGAAAACAATTGTTCCGCTAATTAACAAGAAGAGCGTAACTGCAATTGCTAAACGGGTGTGGATGGTCAATAATCGAATACGTGTCAGAAAAGGAAGTCTTTGAGACATCTTTCGATTAAAGCCAAAGGTGTTAGAGATGTCGAACCAAACAGAGAAACCTATTCCTCCGAGTATAATCAACGCACAAATCACAAGATTGATTAAAGGATTATGCACATATTCAATGAGGCTTAGATTACCCATGATATCAAAGCCAGCATTACAAAAAGCGGAGATGGATAGAAATAGGGAGGTAAATAACCCCATTGCCCATCCTAGTTCAGGAACAAAATAAAAGCTCAGGAGCAACATTCCTATTCCTTCAATGACAAACGTGTATTTAATAATTGTGGCGATATAACTACGAAAATTTCTTGCATCTCCGCGGTTAATAACTTCTTGAACGGCTAACTTATTCTTGAAACCAATTTTATTTTTACTGAATTGGGTCACAAGTGACGCAATGAGGGTCATAAGACCCAATCCACCTATTTGAATGAGGATCATACTGACGACCTGTCCAAATAGTGTATAGGAGTCTGCGATAGATTCAGTGAATAAACCAGTTACACAAACCATTGATACCGCAGAAAAAAGATTATCCAGATAGGTTGCTTCAGATGTTGGAAGCTGACTAATAGGTAAAGTTAATAAGATTGAGCCGGTAAAGATTACAAACGCAAAACTAAAAGCAATTTTTTGCGAAGTAGTCCAGCTCTCTATGTTTTTTAGCAAAACAAATAGCCTCCTTTATTGTCAAAGATTCTCTGAGATATAGATATTCTAATACATACTTCTCCAAAAAGATAGGTAGAGATGGTAAGATTTCTGGTAAGTAAATCGATATTTATTTCTAAAACCTCGTTCTTCATGGTATATTTTGAGAAGGAATAAAGATTCGTTTAGGAGAGGAGATTCAAATGAAAAACCCACTTTTGAAGGTAACACTTCATCAACTCGAAAACAAACAAGTAATTGATTTACGTTCGCAAGATCTCTTTCAAAAAGGTCACGTAAGAGGGGCATTGAACCTGAATCCTAGTAACTTAGTAAAATACGGTAAACAGTTTCTGGGTGAGGAGAAGGAGCTTGTTTTCGTCCTTACAGAAGAAGATAGCAGAAACATAGATTCGTTTATGCAAGGATTAACCGATGCAAAAATCGAGAATGTAGCAGGTTTTCTGCTGGATAAAGATATACCGATGGAAGAGCAAGAATCTACTCCAACCATTTCTGTAGAAGAATTTATGGAGGTAGAAGGGGATTATCTTCTATTAGATTTGCGTCATCCAGATGAAATTACCCGGCCTGCTCCGGAAGGAAATGGCATCAATATCCCACTGGAAGAGTTAGTTGAAAATGTCAGCCAATTGGATGCAGGGCAACCAATCTATACACTCTGCGGTTCCGGTAACCGGGCAACTGCTGCTGCTTCTTATTTGAATAACAAAGGCTACCAACCAATTGTCATTGCAGGCGGAATGGGCGCAGTCGAACAGTATCGAAACAACAACCAATAAAAAAGAACGATCCCTTGACCAATGATTCGGTCAGGGGATCGTTTTCTATTGATTAAGCATCATAATAAACTTCATCCAGGAATAGTCCATGAGAAGGGACGGTCATTCCAGCTTCGCTCCGGACCCCATTCTCAAAAATAGCCTCTATATCTTCCACTGTCATTGTCCCAGCACCAATTTCCAGAATCGTTCCCATCATAATACGAACCATATTATAGAGGAAACCTTCCCCAACAAAAGAAAACTCTAAGAGAGGGCCCGTTTGTCGGATGGTTATTTCATTAACGGTTCGAATCGTTGATTTTTTAGACTTTTTCAAAGAAGAAAAACCAATAAAGTCATGGGTTCCTTCCAATTTCCGGCAAGCGGCATTCATCAGGTCAGCATCAAGGGTTCCCGGATAATGATAGCTGTAATGGCGCTCGAAGGCAGAAGGGATGGCATAGTTCCAGATGCGGTACGTATATTTCTTCCCGGTTGCATGATAGCGGGCATGAAACCGCTCTGGGACTTCTTCCAGTTCTTTCACAATCACATCGCGTGGAAGGTAGCGAATGAGGTGGTCTTGCATCGCAGCCAACTCCATCTTGGATTCTGTTTTGAAATGAGCGACTTGGCCCTTGGCATGCGTTCCTGCATCGGTTCGTCCAGAACCAACAATCTCCACTTCTTCACCCGTCATAGCCGACAAAATTTTTTCGATTTTTCCTTGAATCGCTTTGTCCGAATCCCCCAGTCTCTGCCAGCCTAAGTATCTGCCTCCATCATATTCGATGGTCATTTTAATATTTCTCATTTTATCCCTCATCATTCATAAGTACTAAAGCAATCTAAGTATAGTGGATACATACAAGTGGAACAAGTGCAGGCTTATTATTGGTCGCGTTTGCGTAACGGTGCTAAAATGATGGTATGCCATTTTTTTGCAAAAGATAGTTCCATTAACTTTACAAAAGGAGAATGCTCGATGGATATGTCAATTTTTTCACATTTAAGATGAAATTTTGTATACCAAAGGCCCCAACATTTGATTGGGAGAATGTCGAAGGAATACAGAACGTTTTATTTTGAAGAACCTGAGGATATTGAGAAAGAAGAGTATCAAAACTATCTAGAGAATGGAAATAAGCGAGCAAATTATCATCATTATGTAAGTGAAGAAGGAGCAACGATTATTGTACCTCTACTCACACAAGCAGAAAGGAACAACGCTCCTCTACTCGAAGAAATCATCAAACAAGTTTATGAAGATTTTAAGATTGAGCAAGATATTTTCTGGTATTACACACCGATGGCCTTGGAATACACGTCTTCTTTCAACCCGCAAGTAGTTGTATACGATTGCATGGACCAGTTAGCAGCATTTAAGTTTGCCCCTCAAAACCTGATTGACCTGGAGAAAGAACTCTTCAAAAAGGCTGATCTTGTTTTCACCGGCGGCAGAAGTTTGTATGAAGCGAAGAAGAAGAGCCATGATTTTGTTTACTGCTTCCCAAGCAGTATCGACAAGGAACACTTTGGCCAAGCCATCACGCCACTTCCAGATCCTGAAGATCAACAGTCTATCCCTCACCCAAGAGCAGGATTTTATGGTGTGTTAGACGAACGGTTTGATATTGAGCTACTACAAGAAGTATCTTCCCTGATGCCGGAGTGGAATTTTGTGATGGTTGGACCTGTCGCGAAGATTGATCCTTCCAGTCTTCCGCAAGCTGAAAATATCCATTACTTGGGAATAAAGAAATATGATGAACTTCCTTCTTATTTATCGAATTGCGATGCTGCCGTTATGCCGTTTGCTTTGAACGAATCGACGGAATTCATCAGCCCTACCAAAACACCTGAATTTTTGGCCGCCAATAAAAAGGTCGTATCGACTGCGGTTCATGATGTGGTTCATCCATATGAAGATTTAGGTCTCGTGAAAATTGGGAGAAGCAGCCAAGAGTTTGCGGATCATTTGAAGAATTCATTAGAGATTAGCTTGGAATGGGAAGAAGAAGTGCAGGCGTACCTGAAAGACTTCTCGTGGGATGATACGTGTCAGCAAATGTGTCAACTCATTGAAGAAAAAGTAGCCGAGAAAAATGCAGCACCCCTAAAACAAGTAAACGGGTAAGGAGGGAACAAGGATGGAGACGTACGATTACCTAATCGTAGGCGCGGACTTGTTTGGCGCAACCTTCGCATATGAAGCCAAAAAAAGAGGCAAGAAATGTCTCGTGATTGACCGCAGAGACCACTTAGGCGGGAATATTTATTGTGAAAATGTGGAAGGCATCAATGTCCATAAATATGGGGCACATATTTTCCATACGAGCTCCAAGTACCTTTGGGATTACGTGAACCAGTTCGTGGAATTCAATCGATATACCAACTCTCCCCTTGCGAACTATAACGGTGAGATCTACAATCTCCCCTTTAACATGAACATCTTCAATAAGTTATGGGGCGTTGTTACACCGCAAGAAGCGAAAGAAAAAATTGAAGAACAAAGAAAAGAAGCCGCGATCACCAGACCTCGTAACCTAGAAGAACAGGCAATTTCACTTGTTGGGACTGATATATACGAGAAACTAATCAAAGGCTATACGGAAAAACAATGGGGGAGAAAGGCACTGAACTTCCTTCCTTTATCATTAACCGATTACCGGTACGATTTACCTACGATAATAATTATTTCAACGATCCGTACCAAGGGATTCCGATTGGCGGATATAATGTCATTATTAATAAAATGTTAGAAGGTACAGATACCGAGTTAAGTACCGATTATTTCATAGAAAAAGAAAGACTAGATCCATTAGCGGAGAAGATTGTCTTCACCGGAATGATTGATGAGTATTACGATTATCGGTTTGGCAGCTTGGAGTACCGCAGTTTGGTTTTCGAACACGAGGTACTGGATACAGCCAATTACCAAGGAAATGCGGTAGTGAACTATACAGACAGAGAAACTCCATATACAAGAATCATCGAGCACAAACATTTCGAGTTTGGTGACCAAGAGAAAACGGTCATTACGAAAGAGTACCCGAAGGAATGGGAAAAAGGGGACGAACCGTATTATCCGGTAAATGATGAGAAGAATTCAGCCTTGTACAAAAAATACAAAGAGCTGGCCGACCACGAAGCAAAGGTAATCTTTGGCGGTAGATTAGCGAAGTATCAATACTATGACATGCATCATGTCATCAGCCAAGCTTTGAAAGCAGTCGCAAAAGAGTTTGGTGCTTAATGTTGGACGAGGGAATGGGAAAGAACCATTTCCTCGCCTTTCTTTGTTACTAAGATTCTTCTCATTTTCAGCGAAAAACAGTTTTTCGCTCCTCGTTCTGCTATACTGGTTCAGCGAAGAAAAAGAAAGCAGGAAATTATGGATAAAAAATCATTTGAGTCATACGGGATCAGTCCCGAAATACAAAAAGCACTGACAAGTTTAAGGTACCATAAACCAACCACGGTACAGGAAGCGGTTCTTCCGTTAGCTTTGGAGAATCAAGACATCATTGTTGAGTCTCAAACAGGAAGCGGCAAGACCGTTGCCTTTGGGATTCCCCTTTGTGAGCAAGCGATTTGGGAAGAAAACAAGCCGCAAGCCTTGATTCTGGTTCCAACAAGGGAACTGGCACTACAGATTAAGACCGACCTGATGAATATTGGCCGGTTGAAACGGTTGAAAGTAACAGCTGTCTTCGGTAAGTCCTCATTTAAGATCCAAAAGTCTGAATTAAAACAAAAAAGCCATATTGTAGTCGGTACGCCAGGCCGAATCTTAGAGCATCTAAAAGAAGGAACCTTAGTAGTCGATAAAGTTCGAAGCTTGGTGCTGGATGAAGCGGATGAAATGCTCAATATGGGATTCATCGAACAAGTGGAAGCAATCATTGACTACCTGCCAACCAAACGCCAAACCATGTTGTTTTCTGCCACGATGCCGCCAGAAGTAGAGCGTTTAGCGACGTTTCACATGAGTGCTGATCGCGTTTCAGTTCGAATGGAGAAGACCGCAGAGAACACGCCTCAAATCTTGCATTCCTACATCAACGTGCAGGAAGACTCCAAGGAAAAACTTCTGCTAGATTTGATAACCGTCGAGAATCCAGACGGCTGCATCATCTTTTGTAATACGAAAGATGTGGTTGATGTGGTAGATACGTATCTAGGAAAGGCCGGCTTACCGATTGATAAGCTGCATGGCGGTATGGATCAAGACGATCGCTTAGCTGTGATGAATGACTTCCGTTCTGGTAAACTGCGTTACCTAGTGGCAACCGACGTTGCGGCTCGTGGGATCGATATTGAAAATGTGACTCATGTTATTAATTATGATGTTCCTTTTGAGAAGGAGAGCTTCACGCACCGTACTGGCCGTACTGGTCGAGCCGGGAAAACGGGATTAGCTTTGACGATGGTAAGTGAACAGGACAGAAGACGTTGGCAAGAGGTTCGTGATTATGCCTTTAACGAAAATCACGAAGTTACGGAAATCAACGCTCCGAATGAACGCACCGTTACACGGGCAAAGGCTGCCTTTGAGAAGAAAATTCAAACAAGAGTGGCTCCAAGGATCGCCCGCAACAAAGAGCTGAATAAAGACATTACCAAAATTTACTTCAACGGCGGCAAGAAGAAAAAATTGCGAGCGATTGACTTTGTGGGTACGTTAACCAGTATTAAAGGTGTGGATGCTGAAGATATTGGAATCATTACCATTCAGGAAAATGTTACCTACATTGAAGTCTTGAACGGCAAAGGCGCTTATGTTATTTCCGAAATGCAGAACCGTACTGTTAAAGGAAAAACCTTGAAAGTTCATAAAGCACGGAGAAAATAAGAATCGGTAGAAGGAGTCTCGCAATTCATTTTGCGGGGCTTTTTGACTGCCCGAATGTGATATACTTAGAAAAACGATTTCATGAAAATACAGAGACGAATCACCTCGCCCCATGTAATAAGGAGAAATATATGAGAAAAACAGGAATAATGTTCGCCCTTCTGGCAGCTATGTTGGTGGCTTGTGAAGACTCTGGGTCACAAAATAAGGAAAGCGAATCTTCGAGCGTAGTGGAATCAAAAGAACGTACCGCATCAGTTGTAGCAAAAGATAACAATTCTTCCGAGGAAGAAAATATTCTCGCAGCCTACTCCGCTGAAGAAATTGAATATGCCCGTGTTTGGCTAGAAGTGATTGGGAATCAACAGGTAGAGGAGCTGAATATTTCTTTTATATCCAAAGGAGAACCGATTAACTCCTATGAAATAGAAGAAAGTGCCACTTATCCAGAAGATGTAATCGCTCTATCTGGGAACATCATGGCAGATGGGGTGGTTACCTATAGCAGTAATGGAGATGGAACGATTAACCTTTATCAAGTGCCATCTCATTGGCAGCAAGGTGTCGTACCTGAAGGGCAAACGATGCTTGAATATACAAACGATATCGCCAACAATCCCGTACTTGTTCAGGTTGATACAGGAAATGAGCAAGATGTGATAACCTTAATCGAAAAACAAAATATTATAGAAGAAGATCCAGTTTCATTCACTGTAGAAGATGCGTTTAGGATAGTCAAAGAACAAGAAGGGTTTAATGAAGATATTGTTTTAGGGTATGCCATTTATCATGAAGAGGGATCGTACTATGAACTAAGTGCCGTATCAAAATCCATTCAATCCCAAGGAGGTAGCGGAACAGTAGGACTTTATCAGGTTTACGAAGATGGAAGTATTGTAGATATGTATGAGAATTGAAAGGAAGTAATCAATAATGGAGGATGAAACTGATGGAACGAGTTTCCTTTGTACCGCCTACAGATCACTATGACAACCGAATTGAAAGTGTAGACGAACAAATCTGCCAACTTATCAAAAAACGGAAGGAACTTTCCGATAACAATCCAGGCTTTCCAACGAAACAGCACATTGAAGAATGGGCTAAAAAATATCATTTCTATGAAGATTTCTTAAACAGCACGTTTTCAGGTTTTCTATTTGAAGAACTCTATAAACCTGTTGTAGAACCAAAAGGATTCGTAGGAAACCTGCCTATTCTTCAATCATTTGAAAAAGACGGTAATTTTTACTCCGTTACCTTTGTGCGCCAGTATGAAAATGCGAGCATCGTTCATCTGCATGTCGATCGTGTTCCTATGGATGAACAAGAGCATCCTTATTTTGACCTTTCAATCCGAGGAAAAGATGGCACGCATTATGATTGTCGAAACCAAGGCGGCGGCGGTGGGATGGGTCACGAAACAATCACATTCCTAGTGTCACCGGCTTTGCCTCGTGATAAAGAAACGTATGAATTCGTCTTTACAGAAACGAAAGCGCCATTCCAAAAAGGGAACGGCGTAGCATTTGTTATCTAGTAGATTTTATCATTAACATCCTTTTATTTAATCTATCTTATAAATTCAAGAATAACAAAGTAGTCTTATCGTTATATGAAAACTAAAATAAATGGGAAAGGAGTGGTTGGATGAACAGCAAGACTTTTAATGGATTCCGATTTTTTATGGGTATCGTTTTTCTGATTATCGGTTTAGCAATGGTTGGTTTTAATCTTCAACAGATGATGGATAATATTCTAAGTTGGATTCCTATTATAATGGGTATTCTTTTAATGCTTATTTCTGTTATTGTATTTTTCAAGCAGAGAGGCGTTTTTAATAAGGGGTAGTGAATTGCTTTTATCTGTCACAAAGTAGCTGTTCATTAAGAGTAGACACACTCATAGAAGAGCATAAAAACAACCGTTCTATCCAAGTAAGTATGGATAGAACGGCTTTTATTTTACTGATTTATTGAGATTTTTAATTAGGGAAAATATTGAATAGTAGGTAGACAATGTAAATAGCTAAGAGAACCTTACCTTCGAGATTGCTTATCTCTAATTTCTTTGTGTTGAAGATAAAATAGGCGAGTAAACCGGTTGATAACAAGGCAATTGGAAAATGAATCTGATAGAAAATGGAAGGAACAGCTAAGCCCCCAGAAGATAGAGAAATAGATACGCCTAAAACTAAGAGCAGGTTAAGGATATTTGCGCCTAAAATGTTCCCCATGGCTAATCCTCCATATCCTTTTCGAGCAGAAGCATAAGTGGTACTTAGTTCAGGCAAACTTGTTCCCAAAGCTACAATGGTTCCAGCAATAATCGCTTCAGAAATTCCTAATCGTGTAGCGACTGTTTCCACAGTGGTAACCAACACTGTGGCACTAAAAGCAACGGCAACGGCACTGAAGAAAATGATACTGATTTCTTTGAACATCATTCCAGCATTATACTTGCGTTTAGGGGTCTCTTTTTCAGTATTGGCGCCGTTTGTTTTATTTTGAAATGCGGTCAAGAGATAAATCGGAACACATAGGAGTAAAATTACGCCAATGAGAGGCTGAATGGTTCCTGACGAAGAAAACAAACTCCCTACAATGATAATAATAAGAGGTCCAATCAGGAATGGCAACCGTCTGGCTGTTGTCCTCATAACTGGAATCGCACCTGCCAATGAGCCGACACCTAGAACAAGGGTTGTGTTGGTGATGAACGATCCAATCGCATTTCCTAAGGCAAAATCAGTAGTTCCTTGAAGTACAGCTACAACGGCCGTAGATAGTTCGGGCAAAGTAGTCCCAAGGGAAACAATTGTGGCTCCAATAATGATTTCAGAGACTCTGAACTCTCGGGATAGAGAAACCGCATGATCAATCAACGTATCGGTTGCCTTCGACAAAATAAAGAGTGAGATAAGGAATATAATAGCTAGCACGAACCAACCTTGACTTTCAATGAGTGTCTCCATAAGCCCTCCTTAAGAAATATCCAAGGATATCATTTTGTCTTGCGGTTAAAAATAGAAACAAGTTAAAATGTTTTTCAGAATCATTGTACCAAAAACAAAGGTTTTTACTAAACAGAAGGTATTCTTCTCAAAATGATAATATAAAAGACATACAGGCACAGAAAAGCTTGAAATCAATCCACTGGTTTTACGGAAATTTCAATTGTCAGATGCTGAAGCGATGTACAATAATTTGGTATAGGTTTGATAACCAAACGGAACCTTCCCTGAGCCTAATCCCAGAAAAGGTTCCGTTTATTTATTTTCTTTTTAGCTTGATACGGTAAGACAAACATTCCTCGAAGGAAGTTGTTTCCCGATACGTGCCTGCCTCGAAATCCATCGCTCCTCCAGGGAAATAGCCTACAATTTGTAGATTTGCTTTTTCGCATAGGGCATAAATTTGCTCGGGAGAGTAGCAGGCTAAAGACTGTGTTGTTTTTTTATCAGTCTGATTCGTTTCCCACCAAGTATCCGTCATTCGATTCTGTACAGAATCATAGTCATACTTGCGTTTAACTTTTTTCGTGCCAAGTGGATCCATCTCTCTTCCAGCAACTTTCTGCCAGTAGAGCGGTTGATAAATGTCGATTAATGCATATCCATCGTCATTCAACCAACCATAGATGCGTTTTAGTAAGAAGAGCTGGTCTTGATCCGTACCGACACCAAATCCGTCCAAGTACAAAATGAGATCGAAATTTGCTGGTAATTCCACTGTATAAAAGTCGTCACACATCACGCGAACGTTGGAGTGAGCGCGGGCAGATGCATATTCAGCAATTTCTTCTACTAGTTCAATGGTAGTCACTTCTTTGCCGCGCCGAGCCAACTCATTGGCAACCTCACCACGGCCCGCTCCTAATTCCAGTACAGTAGTAAAGGGGCGTCCCACTTGTTCAAGCAATAAGGCCGCTTCTTCTTCAAAAAAAGAAGCTGATGAATCACTCAGCTGTGATTGAATCCATTCAAATTGTTTTTTATAATATGTTTTTTCCCAATTGGTTTGCATGTATTTTTTCCTCCTTGTAGTGTGATGAATTACAAGGCAGATTTCAAGTTTCTAGTTCCCATATAGGACAACCTCCGAATGGTTCCATTATACAGTTTATTCCTCCATTATGGGAAGGAAATGTTAGGAAGACTGAATGAAAGAAAAAAGACAGACTTCATTATTAAAATGAGTCTGTCTCAAGCAAACGAGTCTAATCTTGTACTTCCGTTCTGGTAATGAACAGGTAATAAACGCCAATCATGAAGGCAGCAAGGAAGCCGATAAATAATTCTCTATATTCAATTACAAAGTTAACGATATGGATAATTATTTCAAAAATAAATGGGCTGTCGATTGAAGTTGACAATGAAAGAAACATAATAAATAAGCCAAATGAACCAACGATTGGGATCAAAGTTTTCGATTTGAAGCGGTAAAAAGACAAAGTCAATATTGCTAGTAATAAGGTTCCTAGAAATTCGGTCATGATGTATCCTAAAGAAAGATAATTTTTCCCGATCGTTGTGAAATAATTCGAAGCTGATCCAGCCCACTCTACTTCAGAAATGCCTGCAGCAGCTGAAACTAACACTGACAGGATGATATAAATGAATAGTTGTGTAATGAAGTAAGAACGTCTGGAAGTACCAAATCGGATAGACGCATCAAAAGAAACCATTCCATCCCATAAAGCATAGGTAATCGAAAGCAAAAAGATTGGCGTTGCTATAAAGGATAATAGATTTACCCAGATTGGCTGACTAAAAATATCCGTTATCGCATTTCGATTATATAGAAAGTAAATGCCGTAAATAAGGGCGAGTCCGCCATAAGAAATCAAGGCTGAATATAGGATAGTTGTTTTAAGATTTGATAATTGAAATTTAATGGTACGATTCATAATGTCCTCCTTAAGTAAATGGAATTAGTCTTGCACAAGTGCATTGAATAAGCTCTGTAAGTTTAACGGTTTTCGATCTCCGCCATTAACTTTAATCATAATTATTTCTTCTTCTGAAAGGTCATCATAGATGACTTGCTCAAAGCTTGATCCAAAGGTCGTTTCGCTCACAACGTGTTTGTTTTCGAAACGATGATTGGAAACGAGGTGAGATTTTAATTGAATGTTTTCTAACGTATCGTGAATTAAAACTTTTGAATCCTTTAATATCACAACGTCGGTTAAATAATTTTCTACCTCTTGAATTAAATGGGTTGATAACATAAACAAGCGTGGGTGTTCTGCGTAATCTTCCATCATGAAGCGGAAGAAATTTTGGCGGTTAACAGAATCCAACCCATTTGTCGGTTCATCTAAGATAGTAATGGGTGCTCGAGTAGCGATTCCAATGGTGTTTTGTACGAGTGTTTTATTCCCAGTCGATAAACTAGAAAATTTATTTTTGACCTTAATGCCGTAACTTTCTAACATCATTTCTGCGTATTCTCGGTCGAAGGAGTCATACATCAGACTGTATGCCTTGAGCAAATCTTTTATTTTCCCTTGAAAAAGACTATTGTGTTTATTGACTTCTCCGCCAGCATAAACAATCTGTTTCAAGGCCTCATCATTATTCTTCGTATTCTCTCCATTAATTTCAATCTCACCATCGTAGTTGGTAATCATTTGATTTGTCAATTTAAGCTAGACAAAGTAGATTCATCTAGGTAACTCAAAAATACTTCCAGTGGCGTCTGATATGCCAAGGATTTTCGTGGGATGTTATTTCGCTTGTTCGCAACCGATGAAACAAAGGTTTGGTCCACTTGGTTGAAGTCCATTTCTTTTGGCAACCCATCTTTTCGCAGCAATCCGTTGGAGTTTTCATTTAATGCACGCTGTGATGGCGTTCCAGGATCAGCGAAGTAAATAGCGATGTCATGTTGGTTGCTTAGGGTTTTCCAATTGGAAAATTCTTTCCCACAATCAAAGGTGATGGACTT
>NZ_JARBEA010000041.1 GCF_028863945.1 Jeotgalibaca caeni
AGGAAAAAGCTCTCGGTCTGCGGCAACAGAACAAGAGCCCTCTAAAAATTTAAAATTTTAACACCTACATGATACCATGGGTAGTGACTTTTTGCGCTTTTTTTAGCTTGTGTTTTCATATAAAAGAGACTGGAATGGTCTCCAGTCTCCTGTTTCACTTCTTATTTGTTTGGGTAGATGTCTGCTACTGATTTATTCGGATCAATTACGACATACAGACAGCCATCCGATTCTTTTGAAGTTTGGTACTCATTATCGTTTCCATCTGTATCCATTGCTTTGTAAGGGAAGTAAATGCGATCACTCTGTACGATTACATCTGACTTCGGATGATTTTCATCGACATACAAAATATCCATCATTTCGATATCTTGATATTTTGCTACACGGTCAAACATCCCTGCTTCAATTCCGCCTAGATTGATATCGTCAGATTTTACGTGATCTGCTTCTTGGAAGATTTCAATACGCAAGCTTTCGCATGGATGAATTTCTTGAAACTCGCTGTTGCCAATTCGACCATAACTTGTGGTTACTTGTTTAATCCATAAATCACCTATATGTTCACGGCTTACTGTCCAAGTTTCGCCATTGCGGAAAATAAATTTAAGACTTGCCATTACTTTTTTCATCTTCTCACTCCTTGTTCTTTATGTGAATATTTTATCATACCATTCTCTATAAAGAAAGCTAAATCCGTAAAATAAGGGTATCTTTTCTATTATAACAGCTTTTTCAATCTGTATCACTTTGTTATTTATTTCATAAAGTTTTGTTTGTCGACTACTTTTCTTGTATGTTCTCCAATAGCAAGAATGGTATCATCTTGTTTCACTACTGCTGAAAAAGTGACGGTCTTTTCCTTCAATGCCTTTACGCGAACTTCCACTACAATGGTACGATGAAGCAAGGCAGGATTACTGTGTTGCAGACTAATAAAGGTTCCGATCGAAATTTTATCTTCTTCTACTACGCCGGCCATCATTTCTTTACAGCTGTCTTCTACAAATTCAATGAGTGCTGACGTTCCTAAAACAGGAAAATCAAAATCTTCCGTTTCCTGCATGAGGTGCAGGCCTTCTACTTGAACTGTTTTTTTATATACTTCATCCAAGTAAATGAACCTCCTCTTTAAGATAAATTCCTTTAACTGTGCTTTATCATTCGGCAACGTTTGCGCTAAAATACGGTCCTTGATATCTGCCAAAATCTTACCTAGGTAAGGACCTCCGCGAGTGAAGCCCAGTACGTGCATAACTTCTTGTCCATTGATTTTCATATCTTGGATGCGGTGAATCGGCAATGTCTTGTCCATTTCGAGTAAATGGTTGAGATCATTGACCATACCAAACCCGGTAATCATTTCCTCTACTTCTAGCGCAATCTTAATACCTGTTTCATACAATAGAGCGTAATCCCAAAAACGGTCTAAACGGATCTTTAAGGCATGGTACGCTTTGCGCACATTGGTTATTTGCTTGTTCGCTAATTTCCATCCTCGTAAAAATCCATCTACTTCGTCATCTGGAATCCCTAAGAAATAAACCAGTAAGGTCCATGCGGTTAGCGGTGTCTGGAACTGGAGCGGGAATAAGGCCAAATCAATTAACTCTTTGTCACGATTCTGGAAGCCTGGACACATGTGAAAGAGTCTCGTCTCCACAAAAAAGCGAATCCCGCCTTTTCGATTTCGTCCAATTAGCAACTTGGTCCATTCTTCTCGGATCCGTTCAACGGCAATTTTTGAGAGCAAGGGATGATAGTCTAAAACCGCTTCTTTTGTTTTCTCTTCTACCTGAAACCCTAGTTGACTCATGAAACGTGCTGCCCGCATCATGCGAAGCGCATCTTCACGAAATCGTTCAATGGGATTCCCTACCGCGCGAATAAGGCGTGCCTCTATGTCCGTCTGCCCATCGAAGGGGTCTTCTAAATTACCAAACCGATCCATTGCAATCGCATTAATGGTAAAATCTCGTCTCTTCAAATCCTCTTCAAGGCTTCGTACATAATTTACCTTTTCCGGACGACGGAAATTCTCATACTTGGATTCCGTCCGGAACGTTGTTATTTCATACGTTTTCTTCTCGTAAAGAACCATTACAGTTCCATGCTGAATCCCCACATCGAAGGTTACTGGGAAAATCCGCTGAATTTCAGAAGGAGTGGCGCTTGATGCGATATCTACATCAGAAATAGGCAGATGGAGTAACGTATCTCGCACCCCTCCGCCTACAAAATAAGCCTCATACCCAGCTTCTTCAATTCTTTCAATGATTGGGATCGCTTTTCTAAATTCTGGTATTTGGTTAATTGTAATCATGTTCTATCCTATCTATTACCTTGGTCTTGTTAGACACGTGGTAACTCAAATCATATTTTTTTCATCAAGTGACCGTAATTCTTCGGTATACTGCTTGAATTTTTCTTCATCTTTGTCTACCAACGCTGCATCAATCAGCTTCATTAAATCACGTTTCCGTTCTTGCCAAGCTAACCGCTCCAACGAACTGTCTACGATCCGTTCTAGACTAGGATCGAATCGATCCTCGTCCTTCTCGAACGGATTGTTTTCTAAAATACCAAAGGCTGATTGGGACAAGTAAGAGTCGTGAAAGTATAATTCCAGGTAAAATTCTTCTTTCCAGTTTAACCGTAAATCATGAAATGCTTGTTCCGGATCATCAAACTTCTTCCCCTCTTTATAATACACAAAGGGTTCGTTTGAACTTTCAATGGAAGCAAGCCCCATTCCGCGATTCGTAATGGCAATATTTTCAACAAAGTGAATATTTTTGAGCAACAATTCATGATTCAATAAATAATTCAAAATCCATAGCGACTCTCTACGTTTTAATTGGTGATTCTGGATGAACCACGTCAGAAAACTCTTTTTTTCTTCCAATGAAGGCTGATTCATGTTCCCCACCCCCTTCAGCATGTTCATTCATTCATGAGACGGTCCTCTTTTACTTCATTAAAATAGAAATCATCTGGATCAATCATCAACGCTCTGGTCACAACTTCCGCTAACTTCTGTTGATTTCCTTCTTCTATTAAAAACTGACTATAATCGGTCAAAAAGTCAAAATCATCATTTAATTCCTGATATGCACGGTCGTAATAAGTAGCAGCTATTTCAAATTCTTCAAGTTGGTTATGTGCCTGAGCTACTTTCCATTCATAAGCTGGTTGATGAAGGAGTTCTTTTTGTTCCCCTTCAAACAAGTCCACCACTTCTTGAAAACGTCCTTGGTCCATCATTAGATCGATTTTCAAGAGGAGTGCTTCCATCAACTCCGGTTCCAACTCCAAAGCTCTCTGTAGCTGTTTTTCAGCCTCTAGGGGTTGATTGAGTCGCACATACAGCTTGGCTGCAGAAACATAGAACGCTGCTTGGTAAGGATCACTTTCAATTCCCTCCAACATCACATCCAACGCTTCTTCTAATTGTAAGTTCTCTTCTAATGCAAGAGATAAATACAAGTAGGCACTCATATAGTCCGGATCCTTGGAAACTAAATCTTGTAATACCTGGCTTGCGCGAGTATATTCTTTGATTTGAAGATAGGATACCCCTAATTGGAAGAGGCTGTCACTTGTATGATCGGATTGGTCCACTTGTTCCAGATAGGAAATTGCTTTTTCGAACTCACCGGTTATATTGTGACAATCCGCTAAGAGAATATATAAGTTCTCACTCCACATTTCTTTCGTTTCATGATTCAGTAGTTGCTCATACAAGGTAGTGGCTTGTTGGTATTTGCCACTCGTGTGATAGAGCTTCGCCAATGCATACAGCAATACGGGTTCATCCGGTAAAATCTTGAGGGCTTCCATTAATTTATGTTCACTTACTTCATATAGTCCCATGGTTTGGTATGCATCTGCCAACGTCATCAACACATTCGGATACAGTTCACTTGACTGGTCAAATTGGAGTAAAATATCCAATCCTTCCTCCACTCGGTTTTGATCGATTGAAATCTCCGCCAAGAATAAGTCCCATTCCTCAAACTGGGGTGCCATTTCTTTCAGTAATAGATATGCATCTCGTGCTTCTTCTAAAAATCCTGCTTGATGCAAAGACTCAGCGAATTCAGCTAATCCTTCGATATCTTGTGCGACATATGCTTCACGCAACGAGTCATTGAAGTGTTCCTGTGCTGCTTCGAGTTCATTCTCTCTGATTGCTTCAAACATTTTTTCTGCTTCATTATTCAAATCTTTCCACCTGCCCTACCATTCTGACTTCATTTTAACATATTCCCTGATTTCTGTATGCATTGGATCCTTTTATGGGCAAAAAAAGAAGAGGCTGGGAATGATCCCAACCTCTGTACTTATAATTATTGTTTTACAGCGTCTTTCAATGCTTTACCTGGTTTGAAAGCAGGTACACGGCTTGCATCGATTTGGATTTCTTCCCCAGTTTGTGGGTTACGTCCTTTACGAGCAGCACGTTCGCGCACTTCAAAGTTACCAAAGCCGATAACTTGAACTTTCTCGCCGTTTTGTAAAGCTTCTTGAACAACTTCGAATAATGCATCTACAGTAGCTGTAACTTCCTTTTTGGTAAGGTTTGTTTTATCAGCAACTCTTTCAATCAATTCAGCTTTATTTGCCATATTGTCTTTTCACCTCCTGCCAAAAAAAGAAGATTCATGCTTTTATTGATAGTAATCAAAAAACATGCAAAACTACTTTTGAGTGGTCCAAAAATAGTGAAGTGAAATACCATTTTCATTTTTGGTGATTTCTTATAAAGAATATCATACAAAACTTGCTGCTGCAATGATTATCGGGCATTTGGAAGCCTGTAAGACCACTATTTTTTTTTGCGGGCAATCAATCGGAATGGGGTTCCAGGGAATGAAAACGCATTTCGAATTTGATTCTCAAGAAAACGTTCGTAAGAGAAGTGAAGAAGTTCTGGATCATTCACAAACAACACGAAGGTTGGAGGTTTGACTCCTACTTGTGTAATGTAATAGATTTTCAATCTTCTTCCTTTATCAGTCGGAGTCGGATTCCGCGCAATCGCATCCATCAACACATCATTTAATAGTGACGAAGAAATACGTTGGTTTTGCGAATCACTTACTTCTTTGATTTTCTCTGGAATTTGAACCAAGCGTTGTTTGGTAAGAGCAGATACATATAGAATCGGCGCATAGGAGAGATATTGGAATTCATCACGAATCTCTTCCTCAAACTGCTTCATGGTATGCGTATCTTTTTCAATCTTATCCCATTTATTTACGATGATGATGATTCCCTTACCAGCTTCATGAGCATATCCAGCAACTTTTTTGTCTTGCTCTTGGATTCCCTCTTCCGCATTCAGAACCATCAAAACAACATCAGAACGATCCACTGCACGTAACGCACGCATTACGCTGAATTTTTCTGTGCTTTCGCTGACTTTTCCTTTTTTACGAATACCAGCTGTGTCGATCATCCGATATTTTACGCCTTCTTCATCCTCAAAAGAAGTATCAACCGCATCACGCGTTGTTCCGGCAATATCCGAAACAATCACACGTTCTTCACCTAAAATTGCATTCACCAAGGATGATTTCCCTACATTTGGACGGCCAATCAAAGAAAAATTAATAACATCTTCCTCTTTTTCCAACTCATCCGCTGAAGGAAACTCTGCTATTACAGCGTCCAGCATATCTCCTAACCCTAATCCATGGCTCCCTGAAATCGGATAAGGATCTCCTAAACCAAGGCTATAGAAGTCGAATACTTCTGCCCGCATCTCTGGATTGTCTGCTTTGTTTACTGCCAAAATAACTGGTTTACCCGATTGATATAGAATTCGAGCAACATGCTCGTCTCCCTGCGTTACGCCTTCACGTACGCTGGTAATAAAGATAATCACGTCTGCTTCTTCCATTGCCACTTGGGCTTGCAGTTTAATTTGACTCATAAACGGCTCGTCTTTAATATCTATTCCACCTGTGTCAATGATATCGAATGTTCTTCCTAACCATTCGCCCTTGGCATAGATACGGTCTCTCGTCACACCGGGAATATCTTCAACGATGGAAATCCTTTCTCCTGCTAATCGATTAAAAATGGTGGATTTACCCACATTAGGTCTGCCCACAATAGCTACGACAGGATTCGGCATTTTCATCACTCCCTCTTACAAAATTACGTCCATGAAAAGAGGCTGGGATAAAATCCAGCCTCGTTTTCAGAAACAGTTTTTATTTTTTATTCATTATCGTCTTGCAGTTCTCTTAATTGCTCTCCTAATACATCTCCTAAAGTAAAGGATGCATCGGAATCATTGTCATAAGATTCTACTGCTTCTTCTCTTGCTGGTGCTTCTTCTCTTGCTGGTCTTTCGTCTGCTTTCAATGCTTTCATGCTCAAGGATAGACGGTGCTCTTCTGGTTTTACGTCCAGAACTTTCACTTCTACTTCTTGACCTTCTTCAAGCATTTCATGCGGTGTTGCAATGTGTTCATGAGAAATTTGAGAAATGTGTACAAGTCCTTCCACACCAGGGAATACTTCTACAAATGCTCCAAAACTGGTTAGGCGTTTCACTGTACCTGTTAAAACTGTGTCAACAGGCGCTTTTTCAGCAATGGATTCCCATGGTCCAGGCAAGGTATCTTTGATACTTAATGATACACGTCCTCTTTCTTCATCAACGGAAAGGATTTTCACGTTTACTTTTTCGCCAATGGTCAGAACATCGCTTGGGTTTTCAATGTGTTCGTGAGCAATTTGGGAGATGTGTACAAGACCATCTACTCCGCCTAGGTCAATAAACGCACCGAAGTTTGTCAAACGAGCAACTGTACCTTCAACCGTTTCTCCTTCTGCAAGAGATTGCATGCGTTCTTCACTTAGAGCTGCCTTTTCTTCCTGTGCAACAGCTTTATGAGAAAGAATTAAACGGTTTTCGCTTGGTTCCATTTCAACGATCTTGAATTTCATGGTTTTTCCTTTGTAATCAGAGAAGTCTTCTACGTAGTACTCTTCTACCATTGATGCAGGTACAAATCCGCGCACGCCTACATCCACTACCAAGCCGCCTTTTACAACGTCTTTTACAGGAGCTTCAATAAATGCATTACTTTCGAATTTTTCTTGGATATCTTTCCATACTTTCTTCGCGTCGATACGACGTTTAGATAGCAAGAAGCTTCCATTTTCCTTATCTTTGATTTGTTTGATGACAACTAAATCAACCACGTCCCCAACATTTAAAACTTCGGTTACGTCATCGAAAGGTTTTGCGGAAAGCTCTTTGTAAGGAATGACTCCTTCCACGCCACGTCCACTGATTCCAACAATCGCTTGGTTATCTTCAATTGTTAATACTTCAGCTTGAACAGTATCGCCCACTTCTAATGGTGGATATGCGTCTAGCATTTCACTCATTGTAAGCTCGCTGTTGTCGCTTGAATCAGGCTCACGTTTTGGTACCAAGTTGTTCTCGAAGTCTTCGGGAGCAAACTCTTCTACTTCATCAATTGCAGAAGCTACTTCCTCATCACGGTTAACCGTAATTGGAGTATCGGGAGTCGGTTCTGCTTCTTGATTATCAGAAGTTACAGCTTCTCTAGTCTCCATTGACTCTTCAGTAGGAGCAAATTCCATTTCCTCTTCGTTCGCTTTTGGATTCTCTTTATAATCTGCCATATGCCTTTTCCTCCTAGTATCGTTCTTACTCATGGTAGTTTGTTCTTTACACCTTTCATATGAGAGGCAATAAATTACAAACTGATTTGAAAACGTATAACCATATAGAACCATTTTAACATTTTCTTGATATATCGTCCAGCAATCTAGATTTTTAGAACGAATTGTTCATTATTGACATTTTTCCCTTCGCCAAATGAAGAACTTTTTCCACTACTTCATCAATTGATAGATAGGTCGAATCAATTTCAATCGCATCTTCTGCCTTTTTCAGGGGAGAAGCTTTACGATTGGAATCATAGTGATCTCGTCGAATCAAGTCTTCTGTAATCTCTTCTAAAGAAACATCCATGCCTTTATCAATCGACTCTTGGTATCTTCTGCGCGCTCTTTCCGTTACTTCCGCAACCAAGAAAATTTTAAGCGGTGCATGCGGCATGACAACAGTCCCAATATCACGACCATCCATCACGATTCCCCCTGCTTCTGTAAAAGCTCGTTGGCGACGTACCATCTCGGTTCGAACGGCAGCATGGGAACTGACCAAACTAACTTGTTGGGTAACGTCCGTTTGCCGAATCGCATCCGTTACTTCTTCACTGTCCCAGAATATTCGTTGCATCCCTTCGGCAGATTGAAAGGAAATCGTTCCTCCATTTAACAACTCCAAAAGAGCTGCCTCATCTTCTAGCGAAATATTTCTTTGAATCGCTGCGTAAGTCAACGAACGATACATCGCTCCGGTATCTAAATACACTAATCCTAATTGACTAGCGACTTTCTTTGCAATGGTACTCTTCCCAGCCGAGCTAGGCCCATCAATCGCAATACTAAAATTTTCCAACGTCTTCTCCTGCCTTTTCTTTTCCCTCTAAAAAAGAGCAGGAGCTAAGGCATCGCCCTAGCCCCTCACTCCTATGGTTGTGTTTATTTCACCTTTAAGACGACACCGATTTCTGCTACATCTGTAGATAAACCATTTACTGTTTTCAGTTCTTCTAGAGTCATTCCATGATTCAACGCAATACGGAACAAATTATCTCCAGCTTGAATCGTATAGGTATTGGTATACTCTGCATCATTTTCAGTCGCAGGGTCTTCTACGGGCTTAGATTCTTCTGGCTCTGTAGATGCAACAGGGTCTTCCTCTTCTTCTGTCTCTTCAGGCGCAACAGTGCTTTCTTCTGGTTCAGTCGATGCTGGCGTTTCAACCGAAGACTCTTCACGACGGCTTTCATCTTCTTCAGCTGCTAGACTGTCCCTTTCGCTTTCTTCTGCTTTGCTCGAAGACTCTTGCTTACTTACCATCACCTGATCTGGTGTTTTTGGTTCTGGATTGGATTTTGTCATCTCACTCCAGTAGTAAGTCGCAAACGGAATGATGAGTAAGGCTAAAAATAAAAAGAGTAATACATTCGAAAGAGGTGCTACTTCTTTCTTCGTAGATTTCCTCGCGGAACGGGAATATTGACGGCTGCTATAGTTTTCATCTTCACCAAAACGTCGAGACCAAGGCTCTTGATTTTTTTTGTTTTTCTTACTCATTTATTACTTCCCCCACTTAATGATACTTCGCACTTATTGTAGCACATTTCTTTCACGAAAGAAGGGATATTTTACAATTGAAAAAGAAGTTTTACTTTTTCTTTCCAAAGTGTACGATCTCTTTCCCCTTCTCTCGTTTGTTCTCCCTTTGTTCTTAAGGACAAAACAAGATGGGACGCGTCCGGCTGACAGTTGGAACAACACCAATCCGGTCGTTCTATTAGCTCATGATCAAAAAAAGCAGAGATGATTGAACGCTTGCACGTCTTAGCTTCCACAAAATCCTTCATGCGCACAACTTTTTCTTTCCGCTCTTTCAGCCTTTCTTCGATAAATATCTGACTTTCTGAGAGATTCATTCTTTGCTGCTGGATGATTTGAAACATCCCTTGATCAGAGTCTGATAAAAGGGGCATATTCTTCCCTTTTTTCGACTGAAGAAGACGCAAAAACGTCTCATTCAAGTCTGTTTCTTGTGATTTCCGGTATTTGAAGGCGAAATCTTCACGCGAATAAAGCAACGCCGCCATGCTCTGTTCTCCATCACGCCCTGCCCGACCGGTTTCTTGCAAATATTCCTCGATGGATCCGGGCAAATGGTAATGAATGACATAGCGAATATTTTGTTTGTTAATCCCCATGCCAAAAGCAGTGGTTGCGCAAATCAAATCCAACTCATCCCTTAAGAATTGTCGCTGGATGGTTGTACGGTCTTCATTGCTTCGATCCGCATGATATGTATCCACTCGTAAGCTCGTTTGTTGGCGAATCCATTGCGAAACATTCTCTGCCTGAGCTTTACTCGAAAAGTAAATAACTCCGGGTGGCGGATAGTTTTTTAGCAACTCGAGCAACGTCTCATTTTTCGCCTGATTGGACACTTCTGTGACTTGGTAATAGATATTTTTTCGGTTTGGATCATAGCGCAGAATGGTAGTGTCCTGTTCCTTGAGTTCTAAATACTGCAGGATATCATTTATTACTGCTAAAGGAGCGGTAGCCGTCAATGCTAAGGTTCGTGGATTCCCTAACCTTTTCCTAGCTTCACCTATAAACAAATACTCCGGACGAAAATCAAGGCCCCACTGTGAAATACAATGAGCTTCATCCACTACAAACAATCCAATCTTCAGTCTAGTTAGTTTTTCTTGCAGACGTTGGGATTGAAGCATTTCTGGCGAAACAAAAAGAAATTTATATTGATTCAGATTTGCTTCAATAAAATTTCGCTCTTCAAATGAAAGCATGCTGTTTAATGCCGCCGCCCGCTTCTCTCCTCTCATCTTTAACTGCATGACCTGATTATCCATCAAGGATAGAAGCGGAGAAACAATTAACACGGTTCCAGGTAAATGATACCCACAATATTGGTAAATAAGCGATTTCCCGGTGCCTGTAGGCAGAACCGTTACGGTGTCTTTTTCAGCAAGCACCGACTCAATCGATTCTTTTTGGCCTTCCCGGAATTGTTCAAAGCCAAACCATTCTTTTAATTGCTGTTCGAGCGATTTTGTGGTCATAAATTCTCTACCTCATCCATGATTTGCATCAGTCGACTTTCGAAAAAAGAAATAGAAGGAAATCTATTTTGTAAGCTTGTATAATCCAGTTTCTCTTGTTGAAGATGCGCGTCTTTCACTGCTAGAATCATTTCTTTCATTAAAAATTGTTCAAAAGGAAAGGTTGGATAAAGAACCGCCATTTCAGTGAAGTGATCATAAATCGTACTTTCTTTCAGTCTTCTCTCTTCGGCAATTTGTAAGGGCGTTCTTCCTGCAACCCACAAGTGGTACGTTTCTTGCGTACTAATGGAACACAGTCCTCCACGCTTCACTAACGATTGCAATACTTGCGCCATATAAGGGGCAATGGATGGATTCGCTTCTAATTCAACGATTAGTTCAAGCCAGTCTTCGTGCCAACGGATCCACACTTCTGCTTCTTCCATACCATAAAGTTCTCCAACTTGAGCTGCTGTTTTCCTTGACTGGTTATGTCCTTCGAATTGTTCTATAAATAATTCTGGATTCTCGAGCTTTTCACTTTCAAGCAGCTTCATCCACTCTAATCCGAATGCTTCTCCTATTTCGTCTTTAGGCTGACCGCATTCCTTTAAGAATTCTTTGATCCACTGTTGCTCTGCAACCCGTTCTTCCAATGGCAGATAATGAGTATTTTGATGGCGCACCTCGGAAAGGATTTGAGTGAGAAATAACATTCGCCGTCTGAAGCGAGGAAGAATGAGAGCATAGCGAAGCTGCGCTCGATTATTCAGTCGAGCATGGCCGGCATTGAAAAATGTTTCTATTTCTTGTTTCCCTTGTTCCGTCAATAAATGACCTGTTTCTTGAAACACGAACCAGCCCTTTTTTTCAAAAAATGCTACCCGTTCTTCCAAGTAGGTACGGTTTAATTTCGGGAAAATGGTATAATAAGGCGATAAGTCATATCGCAATGCTTGAAGCATGACAGAAACAGTCCGTTTCCCAGTAAGAATATGATACAACGAATTCATTTTGATTGGTTCTTTTGTTGAAAAACAATCTAAAAGAAGATAATCTAAGTATACAAGTGCCATTGGTAACACCCCAATTTATAAGTAGAAAGATGTGTTTATATGCATTATACCAAAATAAACCGTGAAATTTGTATTGCTTGTGGACTTTGTCAAATTATCGCCCCCACTCTGTACGAGTACGATGAAAATGGCATTGCTTATACCGTGAGGGATGGTAATCAAGGAGTCATTCCTGTAGAAAAGGAAGAAATGGATTTGTTCAAAAAGGCATACACAAGCTGTCCTACTGGAGCTATTCTCCGTTCGACCCAGCCCTTTTCGGAAAAAGAATAGAACCTGACAAAACGCTCTCTTGTAGCAGCGTTTTGTCAGACTCTTTTATTTTATGGGGTTCATTTTACGTTGACGCACTAACCATGGCTTCAACTTAGGCATCACAGATGCAAAGACGACACTCACAATGATTCCTTTTAGAAGGTTAAATGGAAGTACACCTGCAATCAAATACGTACGCAAGTCTCCGACATTGATATTTAGTAAGTACAGGTATAACGGCGTAATCGCAAACCAATTCGCGATCGTCATAAAAATCGTTAGAGAAAGAGTTCCTGCTAAGAAGGCTAGAAAAATCCCTTTTTTATGCGTGGAACGACGAAGGAGCACATACGCAGGATAACAATACGCAATGGATGCTAAGAAACTCGCTACATCACCGATGGGATAACCCATATCTCCTCCCGTTTGGATATAATGTAAAACGGAACGAATGACTCCTGAACTAATTCCTCCTACTGGACCGTATAAGAGATACGATAACAAAATAGGCAAATCACTAAAATCCACTTTCAAATACGGAACTGCTGGAATAAGTGGAAAAGCAAAAAACATCAACACAAAACCTAATGCACCAAACAAAGCGATGCCCGCCATTCTATGGGTATTACCTTTTAACATATGAAATCCTCCTGCTGAAACCATCTCAGAGAATGTGTTTCCTTCGACATAAAAAGACCCATTTTCCCTGTCTTCAAAAAAACGGAAAAATGGATCCTTGATTCGTTACACGTCAAAGAAACCCAATCTTCTTCCATCCAGACTGTACTGTCGGTACTGGAATTACACCAGTTCAGCCCATAGCGAAGTTATTCACTATGAGGTCGTGGACTCTACCACCGGTCGGGAATTTCACCCTGCCCTGAAGACGTTTCATATTATTATTTATTTCACTAATGACTATAACGCATTTCAATTCTTGCGTCAACTATTTATTTTTAATTCGAAATAAAAAACTTCCTTTGTTCTTTAATTATTCCTCTGACCGATCTGCGTAGACCGTTTCCTGATAAGGAAGCCGCATGGTAAAGGTTGTCCCTTCATCCTGCTCACTCTCTACCTCGATGCCTCCACCATGCTTCTTCAAAATGGAATAAACAAGCGAGAGCCCAATACCCGAACCATTCGTCTTCGGACGAGTTCGTGCTTTATCATCTTTATAAAAACGTTCAAAGATAAACGGCAAGCCTTCTTCACTAATCCCAATTCCATTATCAGAAACGATGATCAGAATTTGATCCAGCAATGAATCAAGCTTCACTTCAATACGAATATAACGTTCTGTTCGTTCTTCTGGATCAGCAGCATAGCGGATGGCATTGTCAATCAAGTTATAAATAGCATGATGCAAGCGGTCTTCGTCTGCTTGAATCGTCTGTAGTCCTTCTTCTACCGTTAACGTACAAACTATTTTTTCCCTTGTCAAGGTGTCTGCAAAGCGGTTTAAAACTCGTTTAAAGAAGGCCGCTATGTTTACTTCTTCAATTTCTAGTTCGGAATAACCAGCTTTCATTCTTGAAAAGTCGAGAAGCTTGGTAATCATCTCATTTAACTGAGTGGCTTCATCATGAATAATTTGTGCCATTTCATTTTTTTCATCCGCAGTCTCAGCAATATTATCAATAATTGCTTCACTGTAGCCTTTAATAGTTGCTAAAGGCGTACGGAAATCATGTGAGACGTTTGTAATCAGTTCTTCTCGAATGGCCGCCAAACGTTTGGCATTGGTAATTTCTTCAATTAATAGAAGGACACCGGTCATCTTATTTTCTTCTTCGCTAAAAACGGGCGAAAAACGAACATCAAAAATCAGCTGACTTTGCTGTACTTCCATCCGCTGTCCCGTTCCCGTTTCAAAACATTCTCTGATGACTGCCGCATACTTTTTATTCATGCCTTTTTTCATAGACTGATCCGCCGAACGGATATGGGAAGCGTAGTACTTCTCTCCAGCCGTGTTTAAGCTGGTGACTTGGTAATCTTCATCTACAGACAGGACTCCTACCGACAGAGAATCAAAAACATGTTCCAACAGGTTCTTTTCTTTTTTATTCATAATGGTACTTGCTTCAAAGGCTTTTCCTAATTTCATTACGGAAGTCGCTAAATTGCCGATTTCATCATTTGACTTAATCATAACGCGAGAATCGAACTCTTTTTCCGTATACTGGTAGGCAGCTTCCGTAATTGCTAGAACAGGATTGTATACTTTCCTTTGTTGTAAAAAGTAAAAATAAAAAACATTTCCTAGAAATACAAGAATTAAAAAGAAGAAGAAGACTTCATTATTACGCAAATAATTGTCCCAAACAGACGTGTTTTTCGCCAATAAGAGAACATCTTCGCTATCTTCAATGAAATCAACCATTACATATAGTTTTCGAAAAGGGGCTGCCTTTCCAGTAATCCTTATAGGTTGAAGAACATCTTCACCACTTTTAGACAGCTCTTCCCATTGTTTGGAGCTTAAAAAATCAGTTTGCAAATAATAAGACAGGTTTGTTGAAGAAAGAGAAGAATTTAATTCTAGTGTTTTCTCCTCTCCTACATAAATGGCGCTTACATCTCGGGGCATGGCAAGTTGATCTGCTTCCCATGGTCGCTCCCAAAGTTTATTCCGCCGAATGGACTGTGCTGTACCTGTCAGGTTATCCGCTACTGTTTGAAAAAAAGTTGACCCGATGGTACTCTCGTAATGTTTTATCTCGACTGTATGAAGCAATACTAAGAATAAAATACTAGAGAGCATTAATAATAGCGTATTAGTTAATATTAAATTCTTTCTCTTCATAGAACCTCATTTTCCTAATCCTCTTCTGACCCCGAGTGATATTGATGTTCCAACGGTGAAAACTTATAGCCCGTTCCCCAAACTGTGACAATCATTTTTGCAACAGATGGAGACTTGCGCTGCAGTTTCTCCCTTAACCGTTTTACATGCGTGTCCACTGTTCGTAAATCGCCAAAGTAATCATAGCGCCAGACTTCTTTTAATAAAATTTCACGAGTAAATACTTTTTCTGGATTCTGTGCTAAGTATAGGATTAGTTCGAACTCTTTCGGAGTTAGGGTTAACGGCTCTCCTTCAGCCAATACAAGCCTTGAATCGGGATAGATTTCCAGATTCGGGAAAGAGAGAACGACAGTAGATGGTTCATTAATCTTTGTTCTTTTCAAGATCGCTTTTGCTCGCAAAATGACTTCCCGTGGACTAAATGGTTTCACAATGTAATCATCTGCTCCTGCCTGAAAGCCTTCTACGCGCTGCGCCTCTTCCCCGCGAGCAGTAATCATTAAAATGGGCACATCTTTCTTCTTGCGCACTTCCTTGATTATTTCTATCCCATCGATTCCAGGAAGCATCAAGTCCAGTAATACCATGTCGTAATCTGAATTTAGAATCATTTCTAGAGCAGTTGCTCCATCTTCAGCTTCTTCTGATACAAAACCTTCTTTTTGTAGATACAGATGCAGCAATCTTCTGATCCGTTCTTCGTCATCTACGATTAAGACCGTAGTTTCTGAATTAGCCAATGATTTTCACTCCTCCTCTAATTTTCTGCCATGTTCTTTAATTTTTCCACTTCAAATGCTTTTAATTCACGATACATTCCCGGTTGTAAATTGCCCATTGTTAAGAAACCGAACTTTTCTCTTTTCAATTTAATGACCGGACATTTAATAGCCGCAAACATGTTTTTTACTTGATGATTCCATCCTTCTCGGATTGTTAGTTCTACAACTGCTGTATTTTTCTTTATGTCATGTGAAATGAGTCGAGCTTTTGCTGGCGAAGTTGTTTTGTTGTCTATTTTGATTCCGCGTTCCAACTGATTCAGTTGTTGTTTGTTAGGGATACCGTTCACTTTTGCCACATAAGTCTTGTCAATCTTGTATTTTGGATGCATTAAAAGATTGGCAAATTCGCCATCATTTGTTAACAGCAATAAGCCAGTCGTGTCGAAATCTAGACGGCCGATTGGATAGATCCGTTGCTCAATATGAGAGAAATAGTCAGTCACGACCGGACGGTTCCGATCGTCGGACACTGCTGACAGAGTATTCTTCGGCTTATAAAATAAGAAGTAAACAGGATGTTCTTTGTAGATAGGTAGACCATTCACTTCAATGCGATCGTTGCTGTTGACCTTGACTCCTAGAGTCGTTACTACCTCGCCATTTACCGTAACTCTTCCTTGTTGAATCAATTCTTCTGCTTTTCTTCTAGAGGCAACCCCAGCATGTGCAATCACTTTTTGTAGTCGTTCCATTATAATCTCCTATCATTCTTCGTTGTTTTCCATATCTGTAAAGAAATCTTCCTGATCGAATAAATCAATCAATTCATCTTCTTCCAGTTGGAATAATACTTCTGCATTTGGTAATTCTTCCATATCTTTTAGACCAAAGTAGTTCATAAAATAGTCTGTTGTGCCATATAAAATAGGACGGCCTGGAGTTTCTTCTCTACCTACTTCTTTTACGAGACCACGGATTAATAATCGTTGCAGTATTCCTGATGATTGAACACCTCGAATTGCATCAATTTCCATTCGCGTAATAGGTTGTTTATACGCTACAATTGCTAGCGTTTCTAACGCTGCTTGAGAAAGACGAGTGGCAAAAGGAGAAATCGCATATTGCCGAATCAACTCTGAATATTCAGGCTTCGTCGCCAATTGATATCTCTGTCTCGTCTCAATGATTGTCAAACCAGAACGAGGATTTCCATCATAATCCTTTCGAAGCATGGAAAGTACTTCTTCTGCTTCTACTAATGTCATTTCTAACAAAGACGTGATTTCTTCTAAATGAAGTCCCTCATCTCCTGCCACAAATAACAAACTTTCTATCGCTCCGCGTCGATCCATACAATCATTCATCTCCTGCTAATCGTTCTAATAATATTTCTCCGTATACCGTTTCCTGGATAAAACGGATCTGTCTTTCTTTCACTAATTCTAACATTGCTAAAAATGTATTGACGATTTGGATGCGCGTTGCTACTTCAAAAAAGTCAGTAAAAGGAATCTTCGTCATCGGTTGATGACGGAATTGACGAAAACGATGGAGGATGGTTTCCATCGTTTTCTCAACCGATACTTCTTCTTGATCAAGCCGAGCTTGCAAAGGTTTCTTCCGTTGCATTCGTTGATACATTTTTTGCAGTGCTACTAATAAGTCTGATGTTGAAACTTCGCCAGGCGTTAAGGGAATCGATTGCCGAAACTCTTCTAAATCGGCTGGTAATTTCGTAAAGAAATCACCGCGTTCGTGTTCCATTTCCTTCAGCAGTTTCGCAGCTTCCTGAATTCGTTTGTATTCAAGGAGCTGGTTGACGAGTTCGTCCCTTGGATCTTCTCCTTCTTCATAGAAGTCCTCTTCCATGGTCAACTCTTTCTTCGGCAGGAGCATCCTGCTCTTAATTTCTAGCAAAGTTGCTGCCATCAGTAGATACTCTCCGGCAACATCCAGCTGCAATTCTTGCATTGTACGTAAATGATGCAAGTACTGCTCTGTAATTTCGGTCATCGGAATGTCGAATATATCTACCTTTAATTCTTTAATTAAGTGCAGCAGTAAGTCTAGCGGCCCTTCGAAAGCATCCAGATGCAGGGTTAAAGTGATTGGTTCTTTCATCATTCTTCTTCAACCCCATCTTCACTTTTCTTTTGTACCCATTTGGAAACAAAAAGTGCCGTCTCTAACGTACCATTCATTACTTGCTCTGGATAAAGGCTCTGGAGACGATCGAGAATCTTATAAATCATTCCTTCATTCCGGAAAGATGGACTCACAGATAGATGACGAATCAAGACCATTGATTCGTCATACTCCACTCCAACGATTCCCACAATATTATCCGTCTCTTGATCACGCCAAAGGTACAACTTTTTGTTTTCCTCGTGGTTGTAACTATCCATCTCGACTTGCAACCGTTCCATACTCTTTAAGTCAGCAATGTAAGACAATAATCCCATGGCAATTTTTTCATAATTCTGATTATAAGAAATTAACACTTTCTTCTCCTCACAATAGATGACTTTTTCATCTTTTACATATTCATGATTGTAGCTCTTCTATTCTATTAAAAATTACAAAGGATACTTTACCATACGAGAGTACGAATCTCAAATCATTGCGGGCAAACTTTAGATGGCTGCTACTACGTTTTTCAATAATGATTTAAATACTTGGTTCACCCTCTGCGTTACTTCAACCACTTCTTTGTGGTTCAGGTTGGATTGCATGCCAGCAGCTAAATTCGTGATGCAAGAAACACCAAAAACGCGTAGTCCCGCATGACGAGCCACTATCGCTTCAGGGACTGTAGACATTCCAACTGCATCAGCACCCAGTGTTCTGGCCATTGAAACTTCTGCTGGTGTTTCATAGGTAGGTCCGCTGAATCCCATATATACGCCTTCTTTTAAGGCAACGTTTAATTTCTGTGCCTCACCACGAATCCGTGATTGGTATTCTTTATCATATGTTTCACTCATATCTGGGAAACGTGGTCCCATTTCTTCCTCGTTTGGTCCGATTAGAGGATTGGTTCCTGTAAAGTTAATATGGTCGGTAATCAACATTAAATCTCCGGGAGTAAACGTAGTATTTACACCGCCAGCTGCATTCGTTAAGCCGACTGTGTGTGCACCTAAGAGTTTCATTACTCGGATTGGCAAGGTTACTTCTTGGATGGAGTAGCCTTCATAGAAGTGGAAACGGCCTTGCATCGCGATTACTACTTTTCCACTTAACGTACCGTATACCAATTGACCTTTATGCCCTTTTACCGTTGAAGCAGGAAAGTGAGGAATTTCTGTATAAGGAATAACAATCGGATTCTCAATTTCATCCGCTAGGTCACCTAATCCTGAACCCAGAATTAACCCTAATTCTGGCTCCAAAAATCCTTTTTCACGTAAATACTCTGTTGTTTCGATTAATTGTTTGTGTGTAATTGTCATCTTCGTTCCACCCTTTCTACGTTCACCCTTATTTCAAATCAGCTAAGAAGCTCGTACCATTTTCCATTACGGGTACATTGAAATTTTCTAGAATCGTTGCTGACAAATCTGCAAAGTATCCTTGTTTCAACTTGCCGCCAGTGGTCATGGATTTTCCGTAAGCAAGCAATGGAACATATTCACGTGTATGATCGGTTCCTCTGAAGGTTGGGTCATTTCCGTGGTCGGCAGTAATCACTAATAAGTCTTCTTCGCCAAGTGCTTCGATTAATTCAGGAATACGTGCGTCAAATTCTTCGATTGCTTGTGCATAGCCTTCTGGATTACGGCGATGTCCATAAACAGCATCGAAGTCTACTAAGTTCAAGAAGCTAAAACCAGTAAAGTCTGTTTTCATTACGTTTAATAATTGATCCACACCGTCCATGTTGCTCTTCGTGCGGACTGCTTCTGTAATTCCTTGTTCATTAAAGATGTCACTGATTTTACCAATTGCGATTACGTCATAGTCAGCTTCTTTCAAGTGATCAAGGGCTGTTTTACCGAATGGGCTCAATGCATAATCATGACGGTTACTGGTCCGTGAGAAGTTTCCTGGTTCTCCTAGGTATGGACGAGCAATGATGCGTCCAATCATGTATGGGTCTTCCAAAGTAATTTCACGAGCATATTCACAGATTTCATATAGTTCTTCTAATGGAATGACTTCTTCATGGGCCGCAATTTGTAACACAGAGTCTGCGGAAGTATAAACGATCAAGTCGCCTGTTTCCATTTGGTGTGCACCATATTCATCCAAAATTTCCGTACCGCTTGCTGGTTTATTTCCCACAATCTTGCGGTTCGTATGGTCTTCTAATTTTTTGATTAATTCTTCTGGGAAACCATCTGGGAACACGCGGAATGGTGTTTGAATATTGAGACCCATCAATTCCCAATGTCCAGTCATGGTGTCTTTACCTGCTGAAATTTCTTCTAGTTTTGTATGGTATCCCATTGGTTCATCAGCTGGAGTGATTCCCTTCAGGTCGCGAATATTTCCTAAACCTAATTTCTCCAAATTTGGAATGGTAAGACCAGCAGTCTCAGCAATGTGACCTAATGTATCAGAACCTACATCGCCAAATGCTTCAGCATCTGGTGCCTCTCCAATTCCTACTGAGTCCATTACAATTACATGAATACGTTTATACTTATAATCCATTCTTATCTTCTCCTTAAATTTCAACTACGCACGAGGATGGTGTTTTCGATAAGATTCTACCATTCGCTCTTTTGTAATATGTGTATAGATTTGTGTTGTAGAGATGTCAGCATGTCCGAGTAATTCTTGAACGACTCTTAAATCTGCCCCATTCTCCAAAATGTGTGTGGCAAAAGAATGACGCAACATATGAGGGCTCACATTTTTATGAATTCCCGCTTGTTGCACTACCTTTTTTAAGTTTTTCCAGATTCCTTGTCTGGTGAATCCTTGACCATGGAAGTTCAAAAAGAGATAAGGTGTTTCTTTTCTCCCTTTTGCTAAGGTGGAACGGCTATCTGATAAGTACATTTCAATCCAATAGGTAGCTTCCTCACCAAGCGGAACAATCCGTTCTTTGTTTCCTTTTCCAACCGTTTGAATGAAACCCAGTTCCAGATGTAAATCCGCCAGTTTCAAGCTCACTAATTCGCTCACTCGCAAGCCAGTTGCATACAACACCTCTAAAATGGCTCGGTCACGCAACCCTAACAAGCTCTTTGTATCTGGCGTCTCCAATAAACGATCTACCTCACGAAGCGTCAGGGCTTTCGGTAAACTTTGCTTCTTTTTCGGCAGCTTGATTTCTTCCATCGGATTAAGGGTCAGAACGTTCTCTTGGTACAAGTAATGATGGAACTTACGCAGGGCAGAAATCATCCGGCTTACTGAACTAGCAGCCAGCTTTTCCTTTTCTAGATGTTCTAAAAAAAGAAGGACATCCTTTTTAGTAACATCCTTAAAAGAAGAAATCTTCCGTTCTTCCAAAAAACGTTGATACTTCGTCAGGTCTCTTTGATAACTGACAATGGTATTGTTTGCTAGTCCTTGTTCAATTCGAAGATGATGCAAATAATCAATAATCATTTCATTCATTGGCTTCGCCCTTTAGCTTTTGACATTCTAGGCAAACACCATGGAAAGTAAGACGATGGTCTTTTACTCGGAACCGATAACGACTCTCAATATCTTTTTCAATATCGATTAGTAAATCTTCATAAATTTCTTCGATTTTACCGCACTCCATGCAGAGGAGGTGGTGATGGAAGTGGGAACTGTCTTCTCTGCGTAAATCATAACGAGCTAGTCCATCTTCAAAGACAACTTTCTTCGTCACGTTTAATTGGGTCAGAATCTCCAAGGTGCGGTACACAGTCGCAAGTCCGATATCCGGATGCGTACGCTTCAAGCACATAAAAAATTCTTCTGCGCTCAAGTGCTCCTTTTCTTTTTCCAATAAAATTTGAATGATCGCTTCTCGCTGAGGTGTCAACTTAAAGCCGTTTTTTTGTAGATGTGTTTTGATACTACCGAGATTTTTTTCGATCAACTTCCCACCTCCTCTTATTTTAAGTCTTATTTTTTATTTCTTCCGTAATTTGGTAAAACCGTCTTCTTGGTATGCTAATTTTTCTTTCATGAGACGGCCTACAGCACGCTTGAACTGAGCTTTACTAATTCCAAAGTAATTGCGAATTTCTTCTGGATCACTCTTGTCATAGTATGGTAGGGAATTGGTCGGACTTTGTTGCAATAGTGTCAGAATCATTTGTGCATCTTCTTCTAATGCTTCATGAGCACGAGGTTTCAAGGAAACATTTAACATTCCATGCGGACTTACTCCAATTACCCGGCCCGTTACCGTTTCTCCTAAACGAGGTTCAACTTCACGCTCCGTTGGATGAATGAAACCAATGTAGTAATCTTCCGTCAACATAAACGTACCTACCATTTTTAAGCGGTACACAATACCGGTGATTTCTTTGTTTTTCCATTCCTCTTCATCCTTCGGGATACGTGCAAGAGAACGGAAAACATGTTCATCTGCCAATTCGCCCCAGATACGATCTTTCTCATCTACTCGTAAGCTAATCATTAACTGATCGCCTTTTTTAGGCCACAAACTTTTAATTTCAGACAATTCGTCTAGCGACACAACCATCTCCTTGTCGCTTAAACCAATGTCGACAAATACACCTAAGTCTTTGCGAACATTGGTCACAACGCCCCAACCAAAGTGCCCAACTTGGCTTTTTGGAAGGATGGTTGTCATCCTCTTCTCTTTATTCATTGACTCATATAAAAATCCGCGGACCGTATCTCCAATTTCTAACGCTTCTGGCGTTTCGCTTTTATCTAGGCGATACGTTACTCCACTTTTTTGCACAAAATATGCTTTATCATTTTCGTCGGTAATCATCGCTGTAACTACTGTACCTAGATCTTGGTTCATATTTTTCGGATCGCTCCTTTCCATTCTTTGATTTTACCCTTGGAGTTCTTATTCCATTTGGTCTATCAAACACCTGTCACTATTTTAACATATCTCACTCTTGTTTTTACAAAGAACACGAATCGACAACAA
Source organism: Jeotgalibaca caeni (assembly GCF_028863945.1). Classification (GTDB taxonomy): domain Bacteria; phylum Bacillota; class Bacilli; order Lactobacillales; family Aerococcaceae; genus Jeotgalibaca; species Jeotgalibaca caeni. The sequence continues at coordinate 22,647 of NZ_JARBEA010000041.1, forward strand.
AAAACGGTTCTATGTCAAATAGTGTTGGTGGACCAAAAGAAAGTCAAAGCGAAGACTAACTCGCTTTTTCTTTTTCTTTTTCTTCTTGTCGGCGCTTTTCCTCCTTGTAATGGAGTGCCTTCGGCTCAAATTGGCTCGCAGTCAGG
>NZ_JARBEA010000042.1 GCF_028863945.1 Jeotgalibaca caeni
GCTTGACCCATTATTCCTTGATAACGATCCTCCCTCGGGACATGGCTTCATGTCTGGAAAGCTGGCCTGGGGCCAAAATCGTCTGAAGACTATCATACCTCAGTTCAATATCAAGGCCTCACTGATTTAGAATAACGAGGCAGTTACGGTATCAAACAAATGAGTTACCTGTAGTGGCTAACTTAAACTTGAAATTTACGAAATAAAAAAGGTCAATTTTAATTGGAAATAAAGCACCTGCTAGAACTCGTATGCTATAATAAATGAGATGAAAAAAGGAAGGAGGCCTGAAATGATGGATTTTGATCTGGAGAAGATCATCAGTTGGCAAAACGCCATGAATCTGCTCGATATCGCGTTGGTGTGGTATTTGGTTTATAAGCTGATCGTTATCCTCAAAGGGACGCGAGCGATTCAGTTATTAAAAGGAGTCTTCTTCTTTGTTCTTGTGAAAATGGGAGCGGTCTTGTTGCAGCTTGAAACGATTGACTGGATTATGAACCAAGTCATACGCTGGGGAGTAGTAGCCGTCATCATTATTTTCCAACCAGAGATTCGTCGAGGGTTAGAACACCTAGGCAAAACGGGTTTTCGTAATCGCAGTGCCCGACTGGCTCAATCAGGGGAGTCGTTTGTACAGGAAATTGACAAAGCAGTCCAATACATGGCGCGGCGGAAAATCGGTGCGCTCATTTCGATTCAAATGAACGACGTGCTCGATGAGTATGCCCGCACGGGAATTCCCATTCGAGGGGAAGTTTCCAACCAATTACTGATTAACATCTTTATCCCGAATACGCCCTTACATGATGGAGCGGTTATTATTCAGGATTTCCATGTAACATCTGCTTCCAGCTACCTTCCTTTATCGGAAAATCCACTGATTTCCAAGGAATTAGGAACGCGTCACCGCGCTGCCATTGGACTCAGCGAAGTAACCGATGCCCTTACCATCATTGTTTCTGAAGAGACGGGCGGAATTAGTATTGCTCACCATAACAAGTTGTTGCGTGAGATGAGCCGTGAGAAATTTATTGAGTACCTGAATGATCACTTTATCATAGAAGAAAACGACGAAGACGACAAACCGAATTTACTCCAAGAGTTTTTAGATAACCTGAAATGGGGGAATTCAGAATGAAGAAAAGTAGCGAGAAAAGTATTTTTGAAAATATTTGGGTCACACGCATTCTTTCTTTGTTAGTGTCCTTGCTTTTGTTTAGCTATGTATACTCCGAAAATTATGGGTTAAGTACCACGAATCAAAATGATGCAATCAGTACCACTCGTAGAGAGACCATCTCGAACTTGCCGATTGAAATCAATATGGATACGGATCGTTATTTTATATCTGGGCTGCCGGAGACTGTGGTATTGAGTTTGTCTGGTCCAGAGAGTGTGATTGTACAGACACTTTCAGCCAGTGACTTCAATATTGTTACCGAAGACTTGGATTTATTAGGACCAGGAAGGCACACCGTTCAGTTACGAGCAGAAAACATTTCCGATGAACTGGATTATCAGATTACGCCATCTCGTGTGAATGTCGAAATTGAGGAAAAAGTCAGCATCGAGAGTCCAATCGAAGTGCTTTTTGATGCCTCAGCAGTGGATGAACAGTACATTGCCGGCGATCCTATTTTGAGTACGGAGAGTGTGACCTTAACGGGACCATCCTCGACGATTGACCGGATTGAACGTATCTATGTACGGGTTCCTGCAGAAGGGAACTTGACGAACGACATTCAATTGAGTACGGTTGTTCAAGTAGAAGACGCGAACGGTAACAAGCTGAATGTAACGATTGAACCGCAACAAGTGGACGTAAGAATCCCAATCAATCCGTACGAAAAAACAGTACCGATCAAGATTGTCGAAAAGGGTACTCCGGTTGCTGGAAAAGATTACGAGTTAACCGTGATTGGCGACGGACAAGTAACGCTGACCGGTAGTCGTACTTTGTTGGCGGACGTGGATGAAGTAGCGGTAGAAGTAGATATTTCTGGCGTTCGAGCGGATACGGTCCTCACCGTTCCCATCAATGCATCCATTCCAACGGTTACAGTTACGCCAGTGGAAGTGCAAGTGAATGTGAAAGTAAGCGGTACTCGTACCGAGAACACGAATAGTCGTTCTGATAAGACAACGAAAACGGATGAGAAAGAATCAAAAGATGACGAATAAAAGGAGATTGAGAAATGGGTAAGTATTTTGGGACAGATGGAGTAAGAGGAATGGCGAATAGCGAACTAACGCCAGAATTGGCATTTAAGTTGGGACGTTATGGTGGCTATGTTTTGAAAGAACATGCAACAGAAATTGAACATCCACTTGTATTAGTGGCACGCGACACACGTATTTCTGGACAATTATTGGAACATGCATTGATTGCGGGATTACTTTCCATAGGGATTGAAGTATTGCAACTAGGTGTTGTGACGACTCCTGGGGTAGCGTATTTGACACGTGTTCAAGGAGCCGTAGCGGGAGTTATGATTTCCGCATCCCACAACCCGGCTGAAGACAACGGAATTAAATTCTTCGGCGCTGACGGCTTCAAGCTGTCCGATGAGCAAGAATTAGAAATCGAAGCTTACTTGGATCAAGAAGAAGATACTCTTCCACGCCCATCCGCAGATGGATTAGGAACAGTAGATGAATACAAAGAAGGTATCTTGAAATATAGCCAATACCTGCAAACCACGATTCCAGATGACTTGTCTGGTTTGACCGTCTGCTTGGATGGCGCAAATGGCGCAACCGGTCCAATCGTGAATCGCTTGTTTGCTGATTTAGAAACAGACTTCTATACAATGGGTACGAAATCCAATGGACTAAACATCAATGATGGAGTAGGTTCTACCCATCCAGAGAAATTACAAGAATTCGTGAAAGAAAAAGGCGCTGACCTCGGAGTTGCCTTCGATGGCGACGGCGACCGTTGTATTGCAGTGGATGAAAATGGTGACCTTGTAGATGGCGACAAGATCATGTTCATTTGCGGTAAATTCTTGAGATCCCGCGGCGAGTTGAAAGAAAACACCATCGTTTCAACTGTAATGAGTAACCTAGGCTTCCACAAAGCAGTAGAGGAAGAAGGTATGGTTGCCTTGAAGACAAAAGTCGGAGACCGTTATGTGGTAGAAGAAATGCGTAAGCATGGCTACAACTTAGGTGGCGAACAATCCGGACACATTGTTTTCATCGACTTGAACACAACGGGTGACGGCCTATTGACCGCCATCCAACTAATGTATGTAATGAAAGCTACTGGCAAGAAACTTTCCGAATTAGCTGCAGAAGTAACTGTGTACCCACAAGAACTTGTGAATGTGCGCGTAAAAGATAAAAATGGCGTAATGGATATTCCAGCCGTTAAAGAAGCAATTGAACAAGTGGAAGCAGAAATGGCTGGCAAAGGCCGTATCTTGGTTCGCCCAAGCGGAACAGAACCTTTGTTGCGGATTATGGCTGAAGCTGAAACAGATGAAAAAACACACGAATATGTTACCCGCATTGCTGACGTAGTCCGTCAAGAAATCGGCGAATAAGAAATCCGGTCCATGGTACGCTTGCGTACAGTGGATCGGATTCTTTTTTGGGAAGATGAGGAATTCTTTTTTTCTGAACTACCCATTTTCCGCTCAAAATGGGTAGCTCAGGATTTTATTCGCGCTGAACTACCCAAAATTCTAGAGCCAGTCGAAAATAGGATCCAAATTTAAGTAAATGGAGATTGACAATTTCTCAAACTACGTAGATAATACCTAGTAACTGAATCGGTACCTTTAAGGCAGTCCAGAGAGGCTGACAAGGATGAATTATACGCGCTATAATTCGATACTTTTGTATACATATGCAAAGGGCTCCTTGTTGTACACACAACGAGGGGCCTTTTGCTATGCCTTGGTACTGAAAGGAAAACAAAAGGAGGAATTATCATGCAAGAAAGACAACAGGATCACGATTACTCATTAGTGGCAGTGCCGCAGGAAGAGAAGAAAGGATTTTGGCCCATGTTCTCCATTATGGTTGGATTTTCCTTCTTCTCCGCCAGCATGTGGGCTGGAGGAACATTAGGCACAGGAATGACCTTGCCAAACTTTTTGCTATCCGTTTTTCTAGGAAACTTAATTCTCGGCATTTATACGAGCGCACTCGCTTATATCGGTTCTGGAACAGGGTTATCCACTCACTTATTAGCTCGTTACTCCTTCGGCGAAAAGGGCTCCTATCTCGTTTCCTTGTTACTTGGCGGAACACAAGTTGGTTGGTACGGCGTAGGGATTGCGATGATTGCCATTCCGATCCACAAGATAACAGGAGTTAGTTTGCCCTTGCTCATCGTATTAGGCGGAATCATCATGACCGCTTCGGCTTACTTTGGCATCAAGACGCTCGCAATCATGAGTTATATTGCGGTACCCGCTATTACCATTTTGGGTAGCTTGTCGGTTAACAGCGCAGTGGATTCGGTTGGCGGATGGGGAGCGTTCATGGAAATTGAACCGACGAACCAAATTTCAGTTATCACGGCTTTGACAATGGTCGTTGGCTCGTTCATCAGCGGTGGCACGACAACTCCTGACTTTGTCCGCTTCTCCAAAAGTAAAAAGATTGGCGTCTCTACAACGGTAATGGCATTTTTCCTCGGCAACTCCTTGATGTTTGGCTTCGGCGCAATTGGCGCAATGGCGACAGGGTTTGCGGATATTGCAGATGTGATGTTCTCGCAAGGTTTAGTAGCGCCGGCACTCATTATTCTGGGGCTAAACATGTGGACGACAAACGACAACGCCATTTATACAGCAGGGCTCGCATTTTCCAGCATGACAAAAATTCCAAAAAATAAAGTCATTATCGTCTTGGGCGCCATTTCAACAGTATGTTCCCTCTTCCTGTACAACAACTTTCAAGGCTTCTTGACCTCACTAGGCACATTCTTACCGCCAATAGGGGGAATCTTGATTGCGGATTACTTGATTCATGATAAAAAAACCCGTTACAAAAATTTCGAAAACCAAACGTTCGAAACAGTGAACTGGTTTGCGATTCTTGCGATGATAATCGGTACGGCGGTTGCCATCGTGACACCGGGAATTCCGCCACTGAATGGTGTATTTGCAACCTTTGTTACCTATATCGCCACAATGAAGCTATTTAAGAAAACTACAGTCCGAATGACACAGGAGGCCGCTTAATCCATGGGGAAAAATATCCTTATTAAAAATGTCCATATTGAGAACGATGAAGAGATGGTTGATATCCGTATTGAAGATGGTCTGATCAAAGAAATCGGATCGAATCTATCAAGTGAAGGCTATGAAACGCTGGACGGTGAGGGCGGCATGGCAATGCCCCCGTTCATCGAACCGCATATTCATCTAGACACCACGCTAACAGCCGGCGAGCCTCATTGGAATGAGAGTGGGACGTTATTCGAAGGGATTTCAACTTGGGCAGAACGTAAAAAGTCATTAACTCACGAAGATGTGAAGCATCGGGCAACGAAAGCCATCAAAATGCAACTGGCAAACGGAATCCAATATGTTCGCACGCACGTAGACATCACCGATCCCAACTTGATTGCATTGAAGGCAATGATTGAGCTGCGCGAAGAATTGAAGGACCTCATCACCATCCAGGTTGTAGCCTTTCCGCAAGAAGGCATCCATTCCTTTGAAAATGGGAAAGAATTGCTGGAAGAAGCCCTGAAATTGGGCGCCGATGTGGTAGGTGCCATCCCGCATTACGAGTTTACCCGCGAGTATGGGGTTGCTTCTATTGATTACATGTTTGAACTAGCGAAAAAATATAAGGTCCTGGTAGATGTCCATTGCGACGAGATTGACGACGAACAGTCCCGTTTTGTGGAAGTGGTTGCGGCTCGTGCCTACGAGTATGGGATGAGCGAAAAGGTAACGGCGAGCCATACAACGGCGATGGGATCCTATAACGATGCATATGCTGGGAAGTTGTTCCGGATTTTGAAGCTGTCAGGAATCAATTTTGTGGCGAACCCTATGGTGAACATCCACTTGCAAGGTCGCTATGATACCTATCCGAAACGTCGGGGTTTGACCCGTGTCAAAGAACTGCATGCAGCTGGGCTGAATGTTTGTTTTGGGCACGATGACATCTTCGACCCGTGGTATCCGCTAGGAACAGGAAATATGCTCCAAGTTCTTCACGCGGGGCTGCATATCAGCCAGATGATGGGCTACAGTGATATGAATCATTCCTTGCAATTCATTGGCAAAAATAGCGCACGAACCTTACAAGTGCTGGATGAATACGGGATTGAAGTAGGCAAGCCTGGCAACCTGATTATCTTGCCGGCAGAAAATGGTTATGACGCAGTGAGAAGACAGACTCCAGTACGCTATTCCATTCGTCGCGGCCAAGTTATTTCTGAGACCGTTCCAGCTGTTACAAGGGTTTCATTTGGGAAAGATACAGAAATCATTGACTTTAAAAAGTGACAAATGTGACGAGGTTAGGATACTTTTCCTGCCTCGTTTTTCTATTGTACTAAAATAATGAAAAATACTTTTGACTAATTGATGTCATTTAGGATATAATTTTCCTGCTTCTGGAAAAAACGGAAACAAGGAGGATCGTAGTTAGAAAAAGGATAGCGCCAGGCCTCACAAGAGTGTGTGAGGCGACGAGGATTGGGTTTATCGAAAGATTCGGCGGGTGACCCAAGGTTTGTGTAATCTAAAGAATGGTACAAAAAAGAACAAAGCGATTTGTTGAAACAAAGGTACATTCCCACACCCAGAAGCAAATTGAATAGAAAATGAGGTTTATTTGCTATGTGTGGAATTGTAGGTTATGTCGGCCAAGATGCCGTTCAAGAAGTATTGTTACAAGGTTTGGAAAAATTAGAGTACCGTGGTTATGATTCAGCCGGGATTTTTGTTTTGGATCAAGAAAAAGAAGGTCACTTATTCAAGGAAAAAGGCCGCATTGCAGAATTGCGCAAAATTGTTGATCACTCCATCCCAGCTCACAGCGGGATTGGCCATACACGCTGGGCGACACACGGTGTGCCGAGCGTAGTGAATGCGCATCCCCATCAATCAGCCGATGGAAGATTTACATTGGTTCACAATGGTGTAATCGAGAACTTCCAAGAATTGAAAGAAATGTACGTGGATGAAGCTGCCCTAGTCGGTAATACCGATACGGAAATCGTGGTTCATTTGATTGGCAAATTTGCCAAAGAACAAGGCCTCTCCGGTAAGGAAGCATTCCGCGCCGCTCTAGGGAAGGTGAAGGGATCGTATGCCTTTGCTTTGATGGATTCGGAAGAACCAGATACCCTCTATGCAGCGAAAAATAAGAGCCCACTATTGATTGGTTTAGGCGATGACTTTAACGTCGTAGCGAGCGATGCGATGGCGACCGTTCAAATCACGAACGAATATGTAGAAATTCATGATGGTGAAATGGTTATCTTGACGAAAGATAATGTAAGCATTGAAACCATCGCTGGAAAAACAGTAGAACGTGATTCCTATCAAGCAAGCGTGGATGCTTCTGATCTTGAAAAAGGAACCTACCCATACTACATGTTGAAAGAGATCGATGAGCAGCCTGCAGTCGTGCGGAATATCATCCAACAATATCAAAATGAAGCCGGCGAATTGGTTATTCCAGAGTCATTGGTTGAATCGATGTTACTGGCTGATCGAATTCATATTGTGGCTTGTGGAACGAGCTATCATGCAGGATGGTTGGGCAAGCACTTCTTGGAACACTTTGCCCATATCCCAACAGAAGTCCATGTGGCGAGTGAGTTTTCCTATCACCCACCACTATTGAAAGGCAATCCATTCTTCATCTTCATTTCCCAATCAGGGGAAACAGCGGACAGCCGCCAAGTGTTGGTGAAAGTGAAAGAGTGGGGATACCCAACGTTGACCTTAACCAACGTTGCCGGTTCAACTCTTTCAAGAGAAGCCGACGCTACCTTGTTGCTTCACGCTGGACCAGAAATTGCAGTAGCTTCTACCAAAGCCTACACTGCCCAAATTGCGGTTCTTGCTATTTTGAGTCACGTGCTTGGTCTTAAACAGGAAATTACCTCTGATCTAGACTTGGTTCATGAACTAGGGATGGTTGCGAACGCGATGGAATCCATCATCGATGAGAAACAACACATCGGCGAGCTGGCGAAGATTTACTTGCGTGACACACGTAACGCCTTCTACATCGGCCGCGGACTGGATTATTATGTTTCGATGGAAGCAGCACTGAAACTAAAGGAAATTTCATACATTCAAACAGAAGGCTTCGCAGCCGGCGAACTAAAGCACGGAACGATTGCCTTGATTGAAGAAGGGACACCGGTGATGGCTATCATTACTCAAGCAGAGAGTGCGAGCCATACACGCGGCAATATCGAAGAAGTCCGCTCACGCGGCGCAAATACCTGTGTTTTTGCGATGGAAGGATTGGAACGTGGAAGCGACGAGATTATTCTCCCAGCCGTTCACCCATCCCTAGCTGCTCTATTAGCGGTTGTCCCAACGCAACTATTTGCTTATTTTGCTACCTTGCACCGCGGCTATGATGTTGACAAGCCACGGAACTTGGCGAAATCTGTTACAGTAGAATAGATGTAGGAAGGGCAGAAGAAAATCATTTCTTCTGCCCTTTTATTTAGAAAGTACAAACTCCTCCATTCGAATAGTAACAACTTCTGACAAGTTCTCAGAGACATTCTTCCTTCTTTTTCCAATTGGTCTATTATATAATGGTTAGATAGAAAGAGGAGAGGAAGAGAAGAATGAATATTATGGCTATTATTGCTGCATTTTTTGGTGGAATATTCGGCGCCACAATTGGCGGCGTAGGTTCATTTGTATTATTTGGACTAATGGGAATTATTGGAACGGCTATCCAGCTGGCAGGAGGATCTGACCTGTTCTTAAATGAGGTAGCGTTCAATCCGTTGTTCAGCCCGGCGACTGCCTTCACAGGTGGTGTTGCTGCTGCAGCTTACTTGAACAGAAAGACAAGAAAAATGACAACCGTAGAGCGGAGAGAAGTGACCGGCTTGACCGCACCTTTGTATCATTTCAAACAGTTGGATGTATTGGCTGTTGGTGGAATTTTTGGTGTGATTGGTTACTTGATCAGTACTACGTTAGCGAATCTTGGCTTACCGGGAGACACGGTAGCTTGGGCATTTGGTATTACTGGGATTATTTCTCGGTATGCGTTTGGCGGTATCGGCATTTTCAGTCCTTCTATGAAAGACGGCTTCAAATGGGATCTTAAAAGAATGGGATTCGATACCGTTTGGGCATTTGGTCTCGGATTTTTGTTAAGCACGATTTTAGAAACAATTGGAGCTGAATACTATACGCTTGGATTCTTCATTGGAGCGTTCTTGATGGTTTTCCAATATTTCCCAATCGACTTCCCGATGATTCATCATGTTTCCTTGGTGGCGGGAGCAGCTTTTGTCGTATTTGGAAATGCTTGGATGGGTGGATTATTCGCTGTATTGGCTGTTCTGGTAGGAGAAGTTCTTCTGCAGCTCATCAATACGGAAGTGGATGCACACATTGATTTCCCTGCACTCGTGATTGGATTATTCAGCACGCTATTATTCGGATTATTTTAGATAAATCAGTAGAGGCTGGGACAAAAGTCCCAGCCTCGTTCCTTTATACGAATATCTGCCTCTTAAACGTGCTTCAAAAGGCAGACCCGACGTCACTTTTTCATGATTGTTGCTGCTTTAGCAGCTTACAAGCATGATACACTTGGGCGTCAGCCCACAGTGCTTCCGAACTAATGCTCAGATGGTCTACGACCATCCTGCGCTTATTCGTTCCAGTTGCCATAGCCGTTGCAGCTTTAGCTGCTTACGGATATGGTATGCGTTAGAAGTTTCGGGTCTAAACGCCTTTTGTCACAATCTGTTTTTATTCCACGCCTACAAATTATTTTCTTCTGTTCCGTTTTTTGGGTACAGTAAGTAAAAAAAGAAAAAGGGGAGACGTACAATGGTAGAAATTCGTCTAGCCACACCTGAAGATGCCGCTCGTATGTTGAAAATTCAAAAAGAAGTGATTCAAGAAGGCGAGTTTTTGTTGTCTACAATCGAAGAATTCACACAAACTGTTGAAGGACAGCGGACTTGGATTGAAGCCAAGCAACAAAACGATTTGGAAGTAATCTTCGTCGCGGAAGTCGACCAGCAAGTAGTAGGCTGGATTGTCTTCCAATCGCACGGTCGTGTCCGGGTGCAGCATAGCGGCGTAATGGGCTTCATGGTGCAGCATGATGTTCGCGGTCAAGGGATTGGGCAGCAGTTATTGATGGCCTTACTGGAATGGGCAGAGGCGAATCCAATTATCGAAAAGGTGAGCTTGGGAGTATTTTCTACCAACGAACGGGCAATCAGAATGTACCAGAAATTTGGTTTCGTTGAAGAGGGCAGGAAAGTAAGAGAAATTAAATTGAATAATTTATATGTGGATGATGTGTTGATGTACAAGTTTGTCTAGTATAATAGAAGAAAGAAGGAATACAAAGGAGTGAAGGGAATGGCAAGAGAAGCATTGTTGATTGTGGATATGAGTAATGACTTCGTGGCAGATGACGGTACGTTAACCGTTGGGAAACCTGCACAAGAAGTGGTGACCTATGTGGTTGACTTAGCAAATGAATTCCTGGCAGCGGATAAGGTGGTAGTTGTTTCTATGGATGCACATCAACCAAATGATCCTCACTTTGATATTTGGCCAGCGCATAATGTGATAGATACACCCGGTCAAGCGCTGTACGGTGAGCTAGAGGACTGGTATCAAGCGAATAAAAATCAAGTCTTGTATGTCCCAAAAACCAATTACAATGCCTTTTTCAAAACAAATCTAGCGGATACTTTTCGGCAAGCAGGCGTTGAGAAAGTTCATGTGGTTGGGGTGACAACGGACATTTGTGACTTCCTCACAGTTGCTGGAGCAGATGCGGAAGGATTCCAAACCGCCATTCATAAGCGCGGAGTTGCAACATTTACTGACTTAGGCGAGACGATGATGCAGCATATGGTGCGTTGTTTTCAAACGGAAGTCATCGAATAAACTGAAATTTTTGCTTTTCTCTCTGTTCTAGTTTATAATAATTATAAAGTAAGAAATCATTACAATTATAAGGAGGAAAAAGAAAAATGGCACACACAGAAGTACAAGATTACTTGAACAAGCTAGTCGCAACCGAAGGATTATTTTATATCCGTCTTCATCAATTTCATTGGTATGTGAAAGGGTCTCACTTCTTCGTTTTGCATGAGAAGTTTGAAGAATTATATGACCGTACGACTGAAGAATTGGATGAAGTAGCAGAACGCTTGTTGGCAATTGGCGGCGAACCGTACGCTACCTTGGAAGAATTCAAAGAACACTCCGTTTTGGAAGAACGCGTAGAAGACAAGAAGCTATCCGAGGGTGAAATGGTGGAAGCATTGGTGAAAGATTACGAAACCATCCGCACCTTTGTGGGAGAAGGAATCAAACTTACCGACGAAAAAGAAGATGTCGTTTCCAACGATCTCTTGATTGAGATGAAAGGCAATATCGACAAAACCTTGTGGATGTTAAAAGCCTATCTTGGAGATTCCGCAACAAGATAAAAATCCTTGAGTAGTTTAAGCTGAATGGCTATCCTGGATTTATGAAGAAAAGAAAGGTTGTGCCTGAATGTACAATGCCTAATGAATCGCAATTGAAAAGAAACGTTTCTGTCTCAGTGCAGGTTTCTTTGTGACGGTTTATTAGACATTCATTTAGACAACGCACGTAACAAATCGGCGAATGCCTGATTTGTTTTGTTTAACTGAACCCTTGGCAGCCGTCCGTAGAAACCTGCGGACGGTTTTTTGTTTTAAAGGGGGAAAGTCAATGTTACAAATTAAAAATCTATCCCTTCACCACCTCACCGATTTGAAGGTGATGATGAAGGATCTAAATGTGACGGTATTGCCAGGTGAAAAAGTAGCAATTATTGGTGAAGAGGGGAATGGGAAGTCAACGCTCTTGAAATGGATTGTAGAGGATTCGGAAATCGAAGAATATGTTCATGCGGAAGGAACCAAAATCAATCATTTTGGCAAAACCATTTATCTACCACAGTCCTTGCCGCAAGAAGATCGTGCACGTTCACTAGAAGACTATTTTTTTGGGATGGAAGAGACCATGGAATTGGATTATTCCTTCCTTTATCAAGTAGCAGGTCAGCTTGGATTTGATTCGAATCGCCTTACCAGTTCTCAGTTAATCGAGAACCTTTCAGGAGGGGAAAAGGTGAAAGTTCAAATTTTAAAGGCGCTCGCTAAAAATCCAGACTTCCTACTGCTCGATGAACCATCAAATGATTTGGATTTAGAAACGGTTCAATGGCTCGAACATTTTATCAAAACGAGCCCTCTAGCAATGATGTTTATTTCCCATGATGAGTCCTTATTGGCAGCCACTGCGACAAAAGTGATTCAATTAGAGCTACTCCGCCATAAAACGGTGCCGGTTGCGAGTGTTTTGAATGTTTCTTATCAAGATTATGTTGCCCAAAAAGAAGCTGCCTTCCATCGTCAAACCCAAGTGGCACATAAGCAACGCGAAGAATATCAAAATAAAATGGAAAAACATCGACAAGTAGAGAGCAGTGTTCATAATTCACAAAGAAAAACAACGGATTCTTCAGCAGGACGTTTGCTGAAAAAGAAGATGCACGTCATAAAGTCGATGGGAAACCGTTTCGAAAGGGAAGCAGAGGACTTTGAAGAAATTCCCGTGAAAGAAGACGCCATTCTGGTTAAGTTTTCACATACAAAACCTTTGCCAAATAGTAAAACAATTGTGCAATTAGAAAATGCCACACTTCAATTAAACGGACAAACATTGACGCAATCTCTCCAGCTCTTGATAAGAGGACCTGAAAAGGTGGGGATTGTCGGACGGAATGGGATCGGAAAGAGCACCTTATTGAAGCAATTGTGGCAAGAACTGCAACAACGTACAGATCTATCGGCTGGTTACATGCCGCAAAATTATATGGACGTCCTTCATGCAGATGAAACGCCTCTTTCATTTCTTACTCATTCAGGGGATCAAGAAGAACGAACCCAAATTATGACGTATTTAGGGAGCCTGCGCTATACCCGTTTGGAAATGGATCACCCCATTCGTAATCTTTCAGGAGGACAGCAAGCAAAACTCCTGTTACTGAAAATGGATTTGGAAGGAAATAATGTGCTCCTTTTAGATGAGCCTACACGTAACTTTTCACCTCTTTCTCAAAGAGAGTTGAGAACCTTATTCAAAAATTTCGAGGGTGCCATCCTCACTGTTTCTCATGATCGTTTATTTCTCCAAGAAGTATGCGACAAGGTCTATCAGTTGCAAAAAAATCAACTCGTTCTTCTTTCAGATTTTTAATTTTTTGTTAAGAGTCAATCTTTTTGATATAAAAACGAGTCATTTATGAACATTAATATAAAAAGTGTACTGAAATAGTTATATTTCGAGACTTTAATTTACATCGTACAAGATATAAATTATGATAAGGGTATCAATAGTAAAAAGCAGAGAGATGGTGTGTCATGAGTAAGGGTAAGAAAAAAGTGATTGTTATTGGAGCCGGTGTTGCCGGGTTATCCAGTGCAGTTCGCTTACAAGCAGAAGGCTACCAAGTAGAATTATTTGAAAAAGAAAGCATCGTTGGCGGGAAGATGCATGTCATTGAAAAAGACGGCTTCCGTTTCGATTTAGGACCAACGATTGTGATGATGCCTGAGTTGTATCGTGAAGTGTATGAGGCAGCAGGTAAAGACCCGAATGATTATATTCCCATGCGACGTATTGATCCGATGTACCGTTCTTATTTCGATAACGGAACGGATCACATTGATGTTTCATCTGATCTAGTACAACTAATGAAAACCTTAGAAGAAATCGATCCACAAGATGCAGCGGGCTTCTTGAAATATTTAAGCAGTATTTATGAACGATTCCTGGTTGCGAAGGATCATTTTATCCAACGTCCATTCCGGAACAAAAAGGACTTCTACAATCCGTTCATGTTGCAACAAACGCTGAAATTAAAGACGTTTGATTCCGCTACAAAGTCTATTGCGAAATTCGTTAAAAACAAAAAAATCCAACAAATGCTGACATTCCAGACGTTATACATTGGAGTAAGCCCAGACAATGGACCTTCTCTATACACGATTATCCCCATGATTGAGCTATTATATGGAATTTGGTATATCGATGGCGGTATGCACAAGATGGCAGAGGGAATGGAAAAAGTTTTCTTGGAATTGGGTGGGAAGATTCACTTCAACGCGCCTGTTGAAGAAATTCTGATTGAAGACGGAGCTGCTCGCGGAGTTAGAGTGGACGGACAAGACCATATGGCTGATTACATTATGTGTAATGCAGACTTCCCGTACGCGATGAAGAACTTAGTGAAGAACCCAGCAGCAAAAGGAAAATACACCGATGAGAAAATCGACAAGATGAACTATTCTTGTTCGTGCTTCATTCTTTATTTGGGTATGGACCGCAAGTATGACGAATTGGAACATGTGCACACGTTTGTCTTCTCCAATAACCTAGAGCAGAACCTGGAACAAGTATTTAACGGGGAGTACGTAGAAGACCCATCTATCTATATTGTGGCGGCGTCAAAAATTGATCCAACCGTTGCACCAGAAGGAAAAGAAGGACTGTATGTATTGGTGCCTGTTTCCGAATTATCAACTGCACAATATGAATGGAACGAGGAGACGGTTGCCTATTACCGTGAGAAGGCACTTGATTCGATGAGTAACTTACCAGGTATGGCAAATGTGAAAAATGAAATCATTTCGGAAACCATTATTACGCCGATTGATTTCCGTGACCGATTCAATGCTTACAATGGTGCTTGCTTTGGATTACAACCAACGTTATTCCAGAGTAATCATCTTCGTCCACAAGCGAAGGCAGAAGCTTGCGAAAACTTGTACTTCACTGGAAGCAGCACCCATCCAGGAGCAGGTGTTCCAATTGTCCTCTTATCCGGGAAAATTGCTGCTGAAGAATTAATATTGGATGACACGTCGCCAAGGAAAGGATGAATTTTATGAATTTCCCTCAATTAGATCAAGACTACGCTTATTGTGAGAGGATCATTAGGAATTCTTCCAAAAGTTTTTATACGGCTTTTTCGAAGTTACCAGAAGAGAAAGCCAAGGCGGTCTATGCGATTTATGCTTTTTGCCGTCTAGCGGATGATACGGTGGACACAAAAGGATCGATTGAAGAGAGAACAAATCAGCTGTTTCATTTGGAGAAAGAATTACAATTGTTTTCTGAGGGAGAAACCCCTGAGAAACCGATGTGGCGAGCCTTGCGGGACGTATTCACACGTTACCCCATGGATCCAGCGCCATTTTTTGACCAAATCGAGGGGCAGAAGCGAGATCTCGACTTTCAACCGATTCAGACTCTTGCTGGTTTAGAAGAGTACAGTTACTATGTAGCCGGCTCCGTAGGTTTAATGTTGCTTCCAATCCTAGCTTTCAAGCAACCTCAGACGGAGCGACTCAAACAAAGTGCCTTGTCTCTAGGAGTTGCGATGCAGCTAACAAACATCTTACGTGATGTGGGAGAAGATTATCGCGAGAATAGTCGCGTATATTTGCCAACGGAAGTGAGGCAACGCTATGATATAGACATCGCTACAGTTATGCAAACCGGTCCAACACCGGCCTTTATTCAGTTATGGGAAGAAGTTGCAACTGAATCACAAAAGGGTTATGACCGATTCTGGGAGCAAATAAAGCTCTATGATGCAGATTGCCGCTTCCCAATCTTGGTGGCTGCAAAATTGTACAGTGCCATTTTGGATAGTGTCCGCAAAAACAATTACAATTGTTTGCACACAAGAAACTATGTTCCAGAAGTAAAAATGGTGCGCTTAATCTCAGAAGTTAAAAAACTTTTGCAAAAATAGAAACTACGGTGATGAAATGGATGAATCAATCTTTGACCGGCGCTTAGAAGAACAACTATGTTTTCGACTCTACCGAGCTTCTAACGGACTTAGTAAAATGTATTCTCGGGCGCTACGTCCTTTTGGATTAACCTTTCCCCAATATTTGGTATTACTTGCCTTGTGGGATAAGGAAGGCGTACCGGTAACCGATATTGGCGATCGAACTGGGATGGGGATTGGAACACTCAATCCGATTCTCAAACGCATGGAAGCAAATGAATGGATTACCAAGGTACACCACGCCTCAGATAAACGGACCATCGTGATTTCGTTGGGTGAAAAGGCAGGACAGGCAAAGCGTCAAATCAATCACGCCATCTTAGAGGAGCTAAAAGGTTGTCGCTTTGAAGGAATGGACTTGTTTGGACTCATGAAACAATTGGAACTCTTGCAACAGCAGCTCGAAACAATCAGCAATCAGGCAGACGAGAAGTAGTCACCAATAGAATTAGATCAATGAAACGGAGGATGTATGATGAATACAAAAACGAAAGCATGGATCAATTTAGTCGTTTTAGTCGCTACGTTAATCGTTAATGGGTTGGGTGGAACAGGTTTGATTAACAATTCCTCTCAATCGGATGTATCCAGAGAATATCAAACGTTGATTACTCCTGCAGGCTTCGCCTTCAGTATCTGGAGCCTCATCTATGGACTGTTATTTTTCGCAGTGGTTGTGATGATTGTCAAACGGAATGATCCCTACTACAATCGGGCCATTGAGTCGATTTCACCTTTGTTCTGGCTGAGCTCAGCGTTTAATATGGGCTGGATTGTTACGTTCTCCTACTACCAAATCGGAATTTCCGCTATCTTGATATTCGGTTACCTGTTTAGTCTAACCTTTATTGTGAAGAAACTGTTGAATATTCACGAAAACAAACGGTGGCTCTTGCCCCTTGCTTTCGGATTGAATACGGGATGGCTTTTCATTGCTTCGGTAGTGAATGTGTCCACTTATCTCGTTCAAATTGAATGGGATGGGTTTGGCATTTCGGATGTCACTTGGACGGCCATTATGTTGGTGGTCTCCGTCGTTTTGGTACTTCTCGTTTTATTGAACTTGAAAAATGCGGCCTTCCCCTTACCAATTGCCTGGGCATACTTTGCGATCAACCGGGAGCTGGCTTCTATAGATGAGTCATTCTTGCTGCAAATGATTGCGCTTGGTGGAATGGTTGTCTTGACGGCTGCGGCTGTGTGGATTTTTCAACAGAACAAAACGGCACTGTATCCGGAGAGACAGACCGTATGACCGTTATTCGTGAACTGAGGGAAGAAGACAACCCGGTGATGGCACAGATTGTGAAGCAATCTTTGGAATCGGTGGGGTTAGCTATTCCTGGAACAGCTTACTTTGATCCGCAGCTGAACAACTTGACTGCGTACTATGCAAACCTTCCTCATGCCAAGTATTGGGTAGCAACAGATGAACAGGACCAGGTAGTGGGAGGAGTCGGAATCGCACCGTTTGGAAACCATCCCGGTGTGTGCGAACTTCAAAAACTCTACCTTGCTCCGCAAGCAAAAGGAAAGGGCTTGGGTTCTGAATTGCTGGAAGTAGCACTTACATTTGCAGAACAGCATTATGAGCGTTGTTACATTGAAACCATGCAACAGCTTCATACCGCCAACCGATTATATGGAACAGTTGGGTTTCACCTTTTGGAAGAACCACTTCCCGGTTCGGAACATGGAACAATGGACGCTTGGTATCTAAAATCTTTATAAAATTTCGTTCCCCTTTGTTATAATAGGACAAAGGGGTTTTTTATCTCACCAAATCAATGAAAGTGCGAGGAAACGATATGATTCGATTTGAAAATGATTATGCTGAAGGGGCCCACCCTCGAATTTTAGAGCGATTAATAGAAACCAATTACGAACAAACGCCAGGCTATGGACGGGATGAATATTGTCAAAAGGCTCGCGAACTGATTCAAAAGGCTTGCCAAGCACCAGACGCGGATGTCCACTTTTTAGTAGGGGGCACCCAAACCAATGCTACGGTGATTGCTTCCATTTTACGTCCACATCAAGGTGTCATTTCAGCAATCAGCGGGCATATTTTCAGCCATGAAACGGGCGCGATTGAAGCAACAGGGCACAAAGTTCTAACCGTTCCGAGTGAAGACGGGAAAATAAATGCAGCTCAAGTAACAGAACTGGTTCGACTTCACCATGCTGAAGCAATGCCCGAACATGCGGTTCAACCAGGGATGGTGTATATTTCACATCCAACGGAAAATGGAACCACTTATACAAAAGAAGAACTGACCCAACTAAGCGCAACGTGCCGTGAACTTGGCTTACCGTTCTTTTTGGATGGAGCACGATTAGGCTACGGCTTAGTAGCAGAAAACAATGATTTAACCCTGGCAGACTTAGCGGAACTGTGTGACGTGTTCTATATGGGCGGCACAAAAGTCGGTACGTTGTTTGGCGAAGCGGTTGTCATCACGAACAATCAACTAAAAAAAGATTTCCGTTACCTCATTAAACAAAGAGGCGGTCTGTTGGCTAAAGGCCGGTTATTGGGAATTCAATTTGAGACCTTATTTGAAAATGACTTATATATTGAACTTTCTAAGCATGCGGTCAGCTTGGCGATGAGAATTCGCGAAGCCTTTGCAGCAAAAGGAATTGCGATGCGTTATGATTCGAATACCAACCAGCAGTTTCCAATCTTGCCAAACACGATGATTGAGAAGCTAAACCAAACCTATTCCTTCACCATGTGGGAAGCAGTGGATGAAACACACAGTGTAGTCCGCTTTTGTACCAGCTGGGCAACGAAGGAAGAATATGTGGAGCAACTAGTAGAAGATTTGAGAAAATTATAGAACAGGAAAGAGGCTGGGATTTGTCCCAGCCTCTTTTTTACTTAAACTTTTTGTACAGATTCCGTTGCTCGGTACGTTTCATTTTTCAGCCCAGGTACGGTCAGCATGACGATAAAACTGGTTAGATAGAGGACAGAAAGGAAGCCCATGACGATTACCAAGCTGTAGTGATCCATCAGGAAACCAATTACTAGAGAAGAGAACCCACCGATTGCGCGACCGACATTTAAGACTGCATTGTTGGCGATGGAATGGATGCGGCTTGGGTAGAGCTGCGTTACGATGGCGCCGTAACCGGGGAACATCCCGTTTACGAAGAAGCCGACAAAGGCTCCACCTAATAACAAGGCCAGTTCACTCTTAGCATAGACGAACAAGAATACGGATGCTGCGGAAACAAGCAGGAAGATTGCGAAGATGTTGCGCGGTCCGAATCGGTCAATCAGCTGGCCAAATACTAACATCCCGGTAGACATCCCGATGATGGTAACAACCATCCACAAGGAAGATCCCGTTACAGAAAGTCCGATTTGTTGTTGCAAGATGGACGGCAACCAATTCATCAAGCCGAAGTAACCAGCGATTTGAACCGTCGTCATGAACATCAAGGATAAAGTGGTGCGCGTCAATTCTTTCGTAGCAAATAATTCTCGTAAGGAAGGTTTCTGAACGGTGATTTCTTCTTTACTGGCCATTAATTCGAAGCTTCCCTTTACAGAGAAGTGAAGCCAGAGAACGAGCAGAATCGGAATCAAACCGAAGAGGAAGAGTCCTCTCCA
This sequence comes from Jeotgalibaca caeni, assembly GCF_028863945.1. Lineage (GTDB taxonomy): Bacteria > Bacillota > Bacilli > Lactobacillales > Aerococcaceae > Jeotgalibaca > Jeotgalibaca caeni. Next base: position 19,682 of record NZ_JARBEA010000042.1, read on the forward strand.
TCCAAGGAAGGGAATCACCAAGCCAGCGAGCAGAGCTGCGGCGATGGAACCGAGTTGTCCGGCAACCCCGTTTAAGGAAGACATTCTGCCCATTTTTTCACGGGGAGAAACTTTGGCGATGATACTGATGGCAATCCCATATTCTCCACCTGCGCCAATTCCCGCGATGAAACGAAGGACACAGACCCAGAAGAAGGAATCAACGAAGAACAGTGCGGCTGTACCGAGAGAAAAAATCAGAATCGACCATTTGAATAGTTTTAAGTTTCCTTTACGGTCTGCCAAAACTCCGAAAACCAATCCGCCCAGTAACATACCGAGGTTCGTGATGGTAGAAATAAACCCTCCTTGCGCGCCTGAAATACCAAGATCTGCGATGATGGATGATAGTGCGAATGCCAGAAACATGACATTCATATCGTCCATTCCAGATCCCGCTAAGGCTGCAATGAGGGCTGTTTTGTTATTTTTGGGCATAGTTGTGCTAGCCATAATACATCTCTCCTTAAAATGGATGCTCACGGGCATCCTTTATTTTAGTTCCTACACAGTATAGCATGATTATTTGAATGGTCAACTTTTTTCGTTGACAATTTCCTAGTGCTTCGCTACCATTACTAGCGATGTACCAGAGACATTTCTTTAATCAAAGTCCCGTGAGGCTGAAAGGAAGGATAACGTGATGAATACGAAACCAATCATTGCATTGGATGTACCGACAAAGGAAGCGGCACTCCAGTTTTTGAATCATTTTAACGAAGAAAAATTATTCTTGAAAATTGGGATGGAATTGTTTTACAGCGAGGGCCCCGAATTGGTGCGTGCTATCAAGGCACAGGGGCACTGGGTATTCTTGGATTTGAAACTCCATGATATTCCTCATACCGTCTACCGCGCAATGAAGCGGCTCGCCCATTTAGATGTGGATATGGTGAATGTCCATGCAGCAGGCGGAAGTGAGATGATGCGTGCAGCCAAGAAAGGACTAGAAGAAGGAACGCCCGTTGGACAAAAACGTCCGTTGCTGATTGCGGTAACGCAACTTACTTCTACGAACGAAGAATCGATGCAACAGGAACAAGGAATCCTCACTTCGCTAGAAACCAGTGTCCTTCATTATGCGACCATAACGCATCAAGCGGGATTAGACGGAGTCGTTTGTTCTGTATGGGAGGCGACTAAAATAAAAGAAGCAACTGGAGCCGATTTCTATTGTGTGACACCAGGAATTCGTCCCACAGGTAGTGATGCGGGTGATCAGAAACGAGTGGCGACGCCGGAAATGGCTCGGGAACAAGGCGCTACTTTTATTGTGGTAGGGAGACCCATCACCCAAGCGGTAGATCCTGTGGTGACGTATCGTGAGATTGAAGAGCAATGGAAGGGGAATGAATAAATTGGAATCAGCAGCAACATTTGCCAACCTATTACTCCAGTGCGAAGCCGTCAGCTTGAGCCCCAAGGATCCCTATACATGGGCGAGCGGAATCAAGAGCCCGATTTACTGCGATAATCGGATTACGATGAGCTATCCAGCCGTTCGAAAACAAATTGCCCAAGGACTCGCTGCCATGATTCGCGAACAACATCCAGCAGTGGAAGTCATTGCAGGTACGGCCACTGCGGGTATTCCGCATGCAGCTTGGGTCGCGGCAGAACTAGACTTGCCGATGATTTATATTCGCGGTAAGGCAAAAGGACATGGCAAACAGAATCAGATTGAAGGCCGTTTAGAACAAGGTGCAAAGGTGGTTTGTATCGAAGATTTGATTTCAACTGGCGGAAGTGTTCTCGATGCAGCACACGCTGTAGAAGCGGCAGGTGGTGAGGTACTAGGTTGTGCAGCAATTTTTACCTATCAATTGGCAGCAGCCGAAGAGAACTTTGTGAGCGCCGGCTTCCAGTTACACACCTTATCCAACTATACTGCCTTGATGGAAGAGGCAGCGAAACAAGAAATCATTACTGAAAACGACAAAGCATTACTCGTCGAGTGGCGAAAAAATCCAGAGGCATGGATGAAAGAATAAACGAATTCGAGCGTTGAGGCTGGGACTAAAGTCCCAGCCTCCTTCCAGTATACGAATATCTGCCTCTTAAACGTGCTCCAAAAGGCAGCTCCGACGTCACTTTGTCATGATTGTTGCTGCTTTAGCAGCTTACAAGCATGATACACTTGGGCGTCAGCCCACAGTGCTTCCGAACTAATGCTCAGATGGTCTATGACCATCCTGCGCCTATTCGTTCCATTGATTCGGAGCTAAACGCCTTTTGTCCCACTCTCGACGTTTTTTTTAATTTCTTGATCTTGGTCAATTTTTCTTTCGAGCATTCGGGCTAAACTAAGAATGTAAAAAGAAAGGGGAAATGAATCATGCAAAAAGCAATCATCCAATTAGAACCCTTGTCCTGTCCGTCCTGTATGCAAAAAATTGACCATGCAGTAAGAGGATTAGTCGGTATCGATCAAGACAGTGTCAAAGTGTTGTTCAATTCCAGTAAAGTGAAGACGGATTTTGATGCAGAAATCCTTTCTATTGAACAGATTGAAAAAGCCATTGAAGACGTGGGCTACTCCGTCCTCAAAACAAAAGTAAAATAGGAGGGGAAGGCATGACGAAATCATTCTACGAATGGACAGAAAACCATTTTGAAACGTTGGATTTATATACCGCTGCGATCACTCGCGCGCATGGGAAAAATCATCCAGAGGCATTTTCAGTCCGAGATTTGTTCGTAAGAATCCAAAGTAAAGTGCAAAAGGCAGCTGGAAACGTGCCGGATTTGACGACAGAGTTTGCAGAACTGCAGGAGATTACGAATCACTATGCCATACCAGGAGATGTTTGTGAAACCTATGCGGCGACGTACCACCTGTTGGAAGAATTGGAACAGATTTATAGAAGTGTATGAAGAGAAGGGCTGGAGATGATTCCAGTCCCTTTCCTACGTTTAGTCAAGTGATATATACTTAATATTTATCTGTTTAGTAAGAATATCTTAACCTCTCCATTGGAGAGTCAGCCTAGGGCTATACTTGATAAGGAAATAG
>NZ_JARBEA010000043.1 GCF_028863945.1 Jeotgalibaca caeni
GTGCAGGGATACAGATAGAATAATAGCGCCACAATACGCTTTTAGTGAATATTTAGGAAAACTATGAATTATTCAGGGTCTATCTTGTTTTTACAATTAAATTAATTGCGTCTTGAATTGCTTGGTCAGTAGATGGATCATTATCTTCGCTTCCAGCTATACACTGAGCTAAGTTCTCTGCCACAATCAAACCAATCGTACGATCAATACTGGAGCGAATTGCAGATAACTGTGTAACGACATCCTTACAATCTTTTTCTTCTTCCATCATTTTAAGGACTCCCCGAATTTGACCTTCCGATCTTTTCAGGCGATTTTTCATCTTTTTGTCATAAGAAGCAATCATACCTTTTCCCCTTTCCACGTAGACATTCCTCCTATAACATTCGTTACTTCGTATCCATTGTTCGCTAAATATTGACATGCCGCTGCTGAACGGGCACCACTTTGACAAATGACATAATAATCATTCCCTTTTTTCAGTTCAAAAGGGAAGTCACTTAAGGGAATCGATTTTGCTCCAGGAATGTGCCCCCTTTTGTATTCGTCTTCTTCTCGTACGTCCAATATATTCAAATCACGATTCCTACGGTACATTACATCAAATTCAGGCATTGAAATAGAATGATACATACTTTTTATTATCCTCTCTTTATTTTTTCAGGTTTAACGGTTGAATAGAGTGAAAAAGCTCCATCCAAGTTTTTGACAGTAAATCCATGTTGTGTCAAAATCCGTTCTGCAATATAGCTCCGCTGACCACTATGGCAGCTAATCAGATACGGTTTATCTCGATCCAACTCATGAAGTCTTCCGCGTATTTCATGTAATGGAATATTTTGAGAGTCCATTATGGCTCCATTTTGTTCTATTTCTCCTCTGTCACGGACATCCAACACGGTCCAGCCTTGTTCTTGTAATTCTTCTACTTCATACCATTGAGCCGTTTCAGAAAATCCTTCCATCACATTTAGAGCTGCATACCCCGCCATGTTAACAGGATCTTTTGCAGAGCCAAATGGAGGTGCATAAGAAAACTCAAGTTCTGGCAGGTCTTCAACAGTCAATTGTCCTTGAATAGCAGTCGCAATTACATCGATACGTTTATCGACTCCAGATTTCCCAACTGCTTGAGCACCATAAATCATGCCTGTTTTTGGATGGAATAATAGTTTTAAGACAATGGATTGAGCCCCTGGAAAATAACCAGCATGGTGATTACTCTGAATGTGAATAGCAGCATATAGCTGTTCTGCTGTTTTCAATTGATGTTCATTTAAACCTGTTGATGCTGCAACAAAGTCAAAAACACGTACAATTGCAGTACCTAAACTACCTTTGTTTTTCCGCTTCTGACCGGCAATAACATCAGCTACTTGACGTCCTTGGCGGTTAGCAGGGGACGCGAGTGAAATCATGGTATCTTCACCTGTCAATTTTTGTTTGACAATGATGGCGTCCCCAATTGCGTAAATATCCGGCTGACTAGTCTCATAATACTCATTTACTAAGATACCTCCACGCATACCTGTTCTCACACCGGCTGATTTTGCGAGGTCTGACTCGGGTTTTACACCAACCGATAACAAGGTTAAGTCACTTTCTAGCCGTACTCCGTTTTCAAGAATAATGATACGGCCTTCTTCCTCAAACGATGCAGCAGCTACTCCGGTATATAAAGAAATGCCTTTTTCTTTTAGTTCTTTCGTCAAGTAGGCAGCCATCTCTTTATCAAAGGTTGGCAGTACGTGGGAAGCTTTTTCCACCAACGTAACTTCCATTCCTCGGTTGAACAGGTTTTCTGCCATTTCTAAGCCAATAAAACCTCCCCCAACAACGGTTACTTTCTTAGCTTGTTTTTCTTCAATAAATTGGATAATTGAATCTACATCTGGAACATTACGCAGAGTGAACACGTTGGTCGCAGCTGACAGTCCCTTTGTTTCTGGAACAAAAGGTTTCGATCCAGGTGAAAGGATAAGCTTATCATATGAAAGAGAGTAAGTTTCCTCCCTATTCTCCACCGTAATCATTTTCGCTTTTGGATTAATAGAAACAACCTCGCTATTGATACGAACATCTAAATTAAAACGTTCCCGAAGTTTTTCAGGTGTCTGCACCATCAACTTGTCTCGATCAGCGATTTCACCTCCTATATAATAAGGCAAACCACAATTTGCGAAGGACACATAAGGTCCTTTCTCCATAATAATAATTTCTGCTGATTCGTCTATTCTTCGTAAACGTGTGGCGGCAGACATTCCTCCTACAATAACAACTCTCATTATTCCTTTCCTCCCTTCCTCGGTCCATTCCATGCGCGCATACCACCTTTTACATTTGTAACCTCGTAACCCTTTGCTTTTAATTGTTTTACAGCCTGTTTACTCCGCATACCACTCTCACAAATTACATAACATTTTGTTGTGGGTGTATATTCATTAATGATTTGTAGAGGGATGTTTTTTGCCCCGGGAATATGTCCTTCTACAAACTCATTATCTGTACGTACGTCGATAATAACCGGTTTTTCATGAAGATTTTGCTCTAGTTCTTTTGTGGTAATAGCTGGTATTTTAGAAAAAAACATTTATTTTCCCCTTTAATCTTATATTTATTGTATAGATACTTTTTATTTCACTTACAATTATACCCATAGGGGTATAATTGTAAAGTAAGAATACTCAAATAGTTAAAAATAAGCCTCGTCCTATTTTCCATTACCAGAAAATAAAACGAGGCTTAATTTGTTCAGCTACCTACCCTACGACTGAATAATTCGTATCTTCCAACACCTTATCGAATGCTGCCTTCTCAATAACTGACTGTGCTTCTACGACAGCTTTCTTCGCTTCCAAGTCTACGGATACGGATTCTACTCCTTCGATGGATTCGAATCTCTTTTTCACTCCATTGGCGCATCCATTACAGGTCATTCCTTCTACTAGTACTTCTTGTTTCATAATCATTTCCTCTTTTCGTTTTTTATTTTAATACAGACGGTTTGAATCCTTTTAAGCGTAATGCATTAATCAGTACAGATACCGAGCTGAAACTCATTGCGGCTCCCGCGATCATCGGGTTCAAGAGTGGTCCGCCAAAGAGATGCAACAGCCCCATTGCTACCGGGATGCCAAGGACGTTATAGGCGAATGCCCAGAACAGGTTTTCCTTAATATTCTTAATAGTTGCTTTACTTAGTTCTACTGCGGTCGGAACATCCATCAAATCACTTCTCATTAAAACAATATCCGCTGATTCCATCGCAACATCTGTACCAGATCCAATCGCAATCCCTACATCTGCTTGTGCCAATGCTGGTGCATCATTGATTCCGTCTCCGACCATCGCAACTTTTCTGCCTTCTTCTTGAAGTTTCTTCACTTCATTTGCTTTGTCTTCTGGCAACACTTCGCTTAGTACGCGGCCAATCCCTACTTGCTTGGCGATTGCTTCGGCAGTACGTTTGTTGTCTCCAGTGATCATAACAACTTCCAGACCCATGCGATGCAATTTTTCAATTGCTTGCAGGCTGCTTTCTTTGACTGTATCTGCTACAGCAATGATTCCAGCAATTTTGCCGTTTTTGGCAATGTACATCGGGGTTTTCCCTTGGTTAGCGAGTGTGTCGGATTCAGCAGTTAAGCTTCCAAGACTAATTTGACTTTCATCCATCAACTTTTTGTTTCCCAGCAACAGGTGATCACCATCGATGGTTACTTCGATTCCATGTCCAGGCACCGCGTTAAAGGCTGCTGTTTTTAGGAAAGGGATTCCTTTTTCTTCTGCGATGTTTACAATTGCTTCTCCCAGCGGATGCTCGGAGCCTCTTTCTGCCGATGCAGCTAGAGTCAGCAATTCTGTTTCAGATATTCCTTCTGCAGGAATAATGTCCGTTACTTTTGGTTTTCCTTCGGTAATCGTACCCGTTTTGTCGAAGACAATCGTTTTGATTTTGTGCGTCGTTTCTAGTGCACCACCACTTTTAATCAAGACCCCGTTTTCTGCACCTTTACCAGTACCGACCATGATGGCAGTGGGTGTAGCTAGTCCAAGCGCACATGGACAGGCGATAACGAGTACAGAAATGGTGATGGTTAAGGCAAATACCCAAGACTCTTGCCCTAAGAAATACCAAGCCACCCCAGAAAGTACAGCCAAAACAATAACGATTGGAACAAATACCCCAGAAATTTGGTCTGCCAATTTTGCGATTGGTGCTTTGGAACCTTGTGCATCTTCTACTAGTTTAATAATTTGAGCCAACGCTGTGTCTTTACCAACTTTGGTAGCTTTGTATTGGAAGCTACCGGTCTTGTTCATACTTGCCCCAATCACTTTGTCGCCTTTTTTCTTCTCTACCGGAATACTTTCTCCTGTAAGCATAGATTCATCAATGGACGTATTTCCTTCCATAACGACACCGTCGACTGGTAATTTTTCTCCAGGACGCACTACGATGAGATCCCCTTCTTGTACTTCCTCGATGGAAATCTCCATTTCGCGATCATTTCTCATAACGCGTGCGGTTTTAGGAGCCAGTCCCATCAACTTCTTGATGGCCTCCGATGTTTTTCCTTTTGAAACAGCCTCAAAATACTTCCCTAACGTAATTAACGTTAAAATAACGGCTGCTGATTCGTAGTAAAGTCCCATCGTAAAACTGCTATCTCCAGCATATACCATGTACGTTGCATACAAACTGTAGATAAAGGCGGCGCTCGTACCTAGTGCGACTAGAGAATCCATATTCGGGTGCCCTTTAAATAAACTCCTGAATCCCACTTTAAAGAAACTTCGACCGTAATATATAACCGGCATCGTTAGTAAAAGCTGGGTGAGCGCAAAAACGAGCGGGTTCATCATTGGGTCTAGAAACATAGGGAGCGGCATTCCTACCATATGTCCCATTGAGATATACAGCAAAGGTACGGTGAAGATGGCCGACATAAAGAATCGATGCCACATATCACGAATGTGTTGCTGTTTTTTCTCCCGGTCCACGTCTACGGTCTCGACCGTTGCTACTTCTTCGTGTGCTTCATACCCAGCTTCGCTAACAGCTCTTGTGATATCGGACAAGTTCAAAGTAGCTGGATCATATTCCACTACCATTTTCTCCGTTGCTAAATTTACAGAAGCAGTACTGACACCGGCTAGTTTTTGAATTGTTTTTTCGATTGTCTGCGCACAGGATGAACAACTCATCCCTTCTAGGTTGAACGTTTTTCTAACCGTATTGGAAATAGCTGTATAGCCTGCATCCGATACGGCTTTTTTGATGTCCGCTTCAGTTAAAGTAGATTCATCGAACTGGATATTCATTTTTTCGGTTGCGAGATTCACATTTGCTGCTTTTACTCCAGGTAATTTTTGTGCGGCTTTCTCTACGGTTTGGGCACAGGAAGCGCAGGACATCCCTTCAATATTAAATACTTTACTCTCCATTTTCAATCCTCCTGTCTGCATGGTTATGGTGTGCGTTACATTCACATTGCCCCGGCATACATTGGCAGTGAACTTCTAACACAGCCGTTTCTTTTTTCTTTTCTAACAGTTCTTCTAAATACTGAATATCATCAAAGCTCAAGGTACGTTCTTTAATCATGTCACCAATCACATGTCCTACATTCTTGTTACAAATTCGGCTGAATAGATCACTTGTATAATGGCGTACGGTTTCTTGTTCTGGAATAGCGGCTGAATAGATGAACTTCTTCCCCTCTTGCTCTGTAGATAGGGCTCCTTTTTCAACTAAGCGACCTAGCAATGTTTTAGTAGTTGCTTGCTTCCAATTCATTTTCGCTTCTAGGATAGAAATAACTTCTTTACTGGTTACTTGAACATTTGCCCAAACCACGCGCATTACTTCCCACTCAGCTTCCGTTATATTTGGATTTACTATCGTTGGATTCATTTTCTTGCCTCCTTCGTTTACAATAGTAAACTTCTTATATTTATAGTTTACACAAGTAAACGATAATTGTCAACCACTGCCCTTTTAAAAATAAAAAAGCAGAAAAAGGAATTAAAAAATTCCATTTCCCGCTTTCTTAAAAGATTTGTAACCTATTTTAGTAGAGCGTGCAAGTGAGGGGTGTTTTTGAACCTCACTTGCACGTTTTCGACAGTTTTGGTATAAGTGAAGGTTTTTTTGTGCCTCACTTGTCCGTTTTTGGCAATTTTGGTAGGAGTGAGGATTTTTTTAAGCCTCACTTGCACGTTTCCTTACTCTAACGTGAATTGATTGGCAGAAGCTCTTAGTTCCATAGCCAATTTTTCTAAATTAGTAATGTTTGCTGTGAACTCTTCCATGGTTGCTAGAATTTCTTCTGCGCTAGCAGATACTTCCTCTGCCCCAGCAGAGTTTTCTTCAGCTGAAGCAGCGATGCTCTCTAGTTCAGCAATCACTTCATCGCGGTGGACTTTCATATCTTCCGTGTGACGGAAAGCAATGATTATATTCTCCACGAGTTTTTCTACTTCAGTTGTTACCTCTGAATTCGCAGTAATCGCATCGGCAATCGTCAGTGTTTGTTTGTCACTTACATCCAATACTTGATGCAAGGTTTCTACCATGCCCGTTGACTTTTCTTGTACATTCTCGATGATGTCATGAATTCCTTTTGAAGAAATGCTGCTCTGCTCCGCCAGCTTCCGGACTTCATCTGCTACTACAGAGAATCCTCTTCCAGCTTCACCTGCACGAGCAGCTTCAATAGAAGCATTCAACGCTAACAGATTGGTTTGGTCGGCAATTTGGTTAATCGTGCGGCTTATTTCTTCAATATTTTGAATTCCTGTAGCAACTTCGCGAATATTATTTTGCAGTTCTTCCATTGCTGCAATCGTAACGGTCCAATTACCACTTACGGTTTCAATACTGGAGCTGTTTCTACCACTTGCGATTGTCGTTTTATCGGCATACATCCCCATGTCGTTCATGTTGTTACCGATTTGCTCCAATGCCTTATTCAATTCTTCCATTTTAGCAACGGTCTTCGTCGTATCTTCTGTCTGCAATCCCGTCGCCTCTGCAATTCCAGTAACCGTTACAGAAACTTCTTCCGTTGCCGTACTTGTCTGTGCGGCAATTTCGCCTAAATCTTCCGACATTTCAAAAATCGTGTCACTATTTTTTTGAATTAAAGCGACGGTATCGCGGAACGATTGCATCGTTTCATTAAAAGAAAGGGCAATTTGATGAATTTCGTCTCCATTTTCATCTAGGAGAGCTTTTTTGCGCGCTCTGAAAAGATCTTGAGCGGTCAGTTTAACGGAGAGGTTGCCATTCTTCGCTTCCTCAAACCCGTGTTGAAGGGCTTTGGTCATGCGGGTTACGGACTTGGCGAATGCCCAAGCCATAAGCAGACCGAACAGGCCACCAATCAATAGAACCACAGCTCCATTTTGGTTAATCCGCGTCAATTCCGTTTCCATTTCATCTGCTTGGACGGCTCCATAAGCGATGAGATCGAGTCCAGGAATTTTTTCATAATAAATGGCAAATTCGCCCTCGTTAAAATCATCGTAAATATATCCAGATTCTTGAGTCGCTTCCATGAATAAGGCTTGATCAGTAGCGGAGCTTCCTATTAAATCTGGTTGTCCAGACATCACGAAGTCACCTGTTTCTGAAAGGACAAAATGATACCCTGTTGTACCAATTTTTGTTGCAGCAACTTCAGCCGCAATATTTTCAAATGTTAGATCCATCGCTAAAACACCCGTTAGTTCTCCTTGCGGATTGTAGAGTGCCTGAGATGCAGTCATCACAGTAGCAGAAATCACCTCATCAAAATACGGCTGTGTCCAATTCAGTTCTCCGTCCTTTGCCACTGCCTCGATATACCATTCGCGCGTGGCTGGATCGTACCCATCTTCTCCTAAGAACGTACCGCGTAAAGTCGTTTGCTCTGGTTGAGCATAGTAAATATCCAGAACATATTGTCCCCCATCTCGCATCAGAGTTGCCTCTCGGTTAAAGGCGGCGGAGCTCTCTTCTTGCAAACTAGGTGAAGTTGCCAATACTTGGATTGTCTTTTCACCTTCTCGTTGAGCTTCAGACAATAAATTGATAATACTACGAGTAGCTTCTTGTTCCTGTGCTTCAATCCGCTTCCTCAATAAGCTAAGTCCACTTATTCCAGTTAAAGCACTAGCGGCTAACACAGAGATGAAGATACTGAGTAATAGAGCTGGGGCTACTTTCATTGCTAACGATTTCTTCTTAGTTTTCATTCTTACCATATGTATTTTTCCCCTTACCTCAATATTCTTTACTTACTTTTCATATATCGGTTATCAAAAGGGGAAATTAAGTGATTTTTGTTAAACTTTACAATGTTGCACATCATGTTCATTAATACAAAAAACCTACCCTCCATCTGGAGAGCAGGTTTATTTTACTCTTACAAGAAGACATCTCCTTGCCATTGCCATTGATCCAAGTAGTCCATATCTTCCTCATCTAGTTTGAAATCAAAAATAGCTGCATTTTCCTTAATCCGATCTTCGTGAACAGACTTGGTTAATGGAATCCATTCCTTTTGCACACAGTAACGTAGGAGGATTTGGGCAATGGTACGGTGATATTTCTCGGTCATTTCAACAACCGCTTCATCTTCTTGCATTTGCGGTATTGGAGAAAGTGGAGACCAAGCTTCAATCGCCATGCCAGCTTCCCGGCTCATCGCAACTGTTTCTTCTTGAAGCACACCCGGATGCAACCGTAATTGGTTGACCATTGGTTTAATTCGGCAATGAGGGAGCAAACTTTCTAAATGTTCTACTTTAAAGTTACTCAAACCGATTGCTTTTAGTTTACCAGCATCATACGCTTCTTCAAATGCGCGCCACGTTTCGATGTTATTCTCTACCCAATCTTCTTCATGTCCTTGAACAAAAGGCCAATGAATCAAAAATAAATCCATGTACTCTGTTCCTAAACGCGCTAAGGATTCATCAATGGTGCGTTTCGCATTTTCATATCCGTGATTGTCATTGTTCAATTTGCTAGTTAAGAAAATTTCTTCCCGTTTAACTCCGCTCAGGCGAATTCCCTCGCCCACCATTTCTTCATTGCCGTACATTTGTGCTGTATCGATATGGCGATAGCCGTATTCTAGAGCCCATTTTACGCCATTCTTGCATTCATCTGGATCTGTATTCCGCCATGTTCCATAACCCAACACAGGGATTTCCTTGCCATTTGTTAAAGTAATTGTCTGATTCATACTTTCCGCTCCTTTTTATTCATATATGAATATTTCGTCGAATTTACGCCTTTTTGCGTTATACTAGATTAAAAATAACTGTAAAAAGATTGGGGTGTTTGCTGATGGTCGTCATTGATCATGCATTTTTGTGCTTCTTAAATTTCTCGTTCCTTTCTTCCTTGTTCTTTCCTTGGGTTTTGACTCCCAACGTTCAAACTTACAACATTGACCCTATTTCAGGCTTCCAATTTTTTCTGCAGAATCTTCCTGGATTAGGGCTGGTTATTCTGATTTTCATCACGCACTTCTTGTTTTTGAAAGATCAGAGCAGGAATCTCTTTTTCTTGCTGGAGGTAGAACTGCTTTTGTTGACCATTTGGTTAGTGTATCCGTTCTTTTTTTGGGGAATGGATTATTTCACCGGCATACGGATCGGTTATATCATCGCTTTAGGAATTCTCATCATTTGGAATATTTACAATTCCATCCATTTATTCAAGCGACCATAAGATGTGCCTATGATTATTTTCATTCAAGGAGAACAAAATGTCAAACTGGAGGATTCTATGAACATTACGATTCTTCGAAAAACAGGATTCATTGGTAGTGCAACTTCTCTCCATGTAAAGATAAATGGTAAAAAAGTTGGAGCCATCAATCCCGATGAACAAATAAAAATTGATTTGCCAACGATTCCCGCACGCATTCAAGTCGTTCGTTTTGGTGCGAGGAGTAACACTTTAATAGTGGAAAATGGAGACCGGGTTGTAATTAGACAAAGTAAATGGTCTTACCTCTTGCGAATTCTAGCTCCTATCCTGGCCTCTTCCTTCATCCTTACTGATGATCCGCCGATGAAAGGAGTCTTTCTTGCAAGTCTGCTGGGGCTATTTGTCGGTTCCTTATTTTTGCAGGAGCTTCGCCTTTCTAAATAGGGAAGAATCTGAAGACCAGAAGGAACCGTGGATTCCATCTTCAGACTTTTGTCTAAAACTCTGAAGATGAGCGCAAAAATATTTCTGGTCTTCAGAGTTCACTCCATATAACAAAAGGAGCCGTCAGCTGACGGCTCCTTTTTAAGCTTCTGCTCCAACTTTTGCAATGCGGCCGTTTTGCACGTAAACCATAAGGACAGAAATGTCGGCAGGGTTTACGCCGCTGATTCGGCTTGCTTGGGCAATTGTTTCTGGATGGATTTTCTTCAATTTCTCTTTTGCTTCGTTTGCAATTCCGTTGATTGCATCATAATCGATGTTTTCCGGAATCCGTTTTTCTTCCATTTTCTTCAACTTTTCTACTTTGTCGACTGCTTTTTTGATATAGCCTTCGTATTTCACATGAATTTCCACTTGGCTGATGATATCACTGGTAAGTTCTTCTTCCAGTGGCGCAAATGGATACAAGCCTGCGTAATCGAGTTCTGGGCGTTTCAATAGATCAACGAATAAAAAGCCGTCTCTCATGGATGCAGAATTACGCGATTCCAAGTAGCTCTGTAGTTCTTCTGTTGGTTTCAAACGTGTGGTTTTCAAGCGAGCAATCTCTGCTTCTACTGCAATTTGTTTGTTGATAAAGGCTTGATATCGTTGTTCAGGCAACAAACCAATTTCATGGCCTATTTCGGATAAGCGGAAATCTGCATTATCATGGCGCAAAAGCAAACGATATTCCGCACGGGAAGTTAACAAGCGGTACGGCTCAAGGGTGCCTTTTGTTACTAAGTCATCAATCATAACTCCGATATAGGCATCACTACGTTTCAAGACAAGTGGTTCTTTTCCTTGAACCGCTAGAGCTGCATTGATTCCAGCCATCAAACCTTGGCCAGCTGCCTCTTCGTACCCAGATGTTCCGTTCATTTGGCCGGCAGTAAACAAGTTCTTCACGACTTTCGTTTCCAAAGATGGGCGCAATTGGTGCGGTTTGACTACATCATACTCAATCGCATAACCGGTCCGCATCATTTTGGCATTCTCTAAGCCGTCGATTGAATGAAGAACATCCAGTTGCACTTCTTCTGGTAGAGAAGAGGATAAACCTTGGACATATACTTCTTCCGTGTTGCGTCCTTCTGGCTCTAAGAACAACTGATGGCGCGGCTTGTCGCTGAAGCGAACGACTTTGTCTTCAATCGAAGGGCAGTAACGAGCACCTACCCCTTCCACAATCCCAGTAAACATCGGCGCCCGATGAAGATTGTCGCGAATAATTTGGTGGGTTTCAAGTCCTGTATAGGTCAACCAACAAGAAAGTTGGTCTTTCAAATAATCTTCATCTTTGGTTTCATAGCTAAAGTGATTCGGCGCTGCATCTCCTGGTTGCTCTTCTGTCTTCGAATAATCAATCGAAGAAGCGAGAATCCGTGGCGGTGTACCCGTCTTGAAGCGAGCTAAGTCAAAACCTAAGTCCAACAAGCGCTCTGACAATTTAATCGAAGGCTGTGAGTTATTCGGACCGGAAGAGTATTTCAACTCGCCAATAATAATCTGGCCGCGAGAAGAAGTTCCAGCCGTTAAGACAACTGCTTTGGCACGGTAAACCGCTCCAGTATGGGAAACAACTCCGCGAATTTCACCCTCTTCGACAATCAAATCTTCCACAATTCCTTGGCGAAGCAACAAATTTTCTTGTTTCTCAAGTGTTTTCTTCATTTCTTGGGCGTAGTCATTTTTATCTGCTTGCGCACGCAATGCTTGAACAGCAGGGCCTTTCCCAGTATTCAACATCCGCATTTGGATATAGGTCTTATCAATGTTGCGGCCCATTTCGCCGCCTAACGCATCGATTTCACGCACCACAACCCCTTTGGCAGGTCCGCCAATCGATGGGTTACAAGGCATAAAGGCAACCATATCCAAGTCAATCGTAATCAACATCGTACTTCGACCCATTCGTGCTGCAGCGAGGGCTGCTTCTGATCCAGCATGACCGGCTCCTACAACGATGACATCAAATGATCCAGCTTCAAATCGGTTCATTATTTCTTTCCTTTCTACTTGTCTTCTCTAGAGAATCTCTTATTTTCCTAAACAAAATTGGCTAAATAATTGCGTTAATAATTCATCTTGAACCGTATCACCTGTGATTTCACCCAACAATTCCCATGCTCGGGTGAAGTCAATTTGAACCAAATCAACTGGCATATCTGCATCAATTCCAACCAGCACTTCATCCAGCGCCGCGATTGTTTCATGCAACAAGGCGATGTGCCGAACATTGGAAATATACGTTGCATCGTGTTCGCCCGTTTCGCCAGCAAAAAACATAGCTGCAATTTGTTTTTCCAGTTGATCCAGACCTGTCTGTTCCAACATCGAAGTTGTAATAATGGTATCCAGGCTGCTCCACTCCGCTAATTCAAACGGCGTTACCTTCGCTTCTAGGTCACTCTTATTCAATAAAATAATTCGATTCATTGGTTGGGTAAGGTTCAACAATTCTTTATCCGCTTCCGTCAGCGGTTCATTTTGGTTAATGAGCAGTAAAATTAAATCCGCATCCATCAATGCTTTGCGGCTTCGCTCAACCCCGATCCGTTCCACAATGTCTTCTGTTTCCCGAATCCCTGCCGTATCGACCAGCTTTAATGGTACACCGTTGACGTTGACATATTCTTCAATTGTATCGCGAGTTGTTCCAGCAATGTCGGTAACGATGGCTTTTTCTTCACGAATCAGTCGGTTTAATAGACTCGACTTCCCTACATTTGGCCGTCCAATGATGGCTGTTTCAAGTCCCTCGCGTAAAATCTTCCCTTGTTTGGCCGTCTTTAACAGTTGCTCAACGTGGGCTCTCACTTCAATGGTTTTTTCTTTCAACAATCTCGTTGTGACTTCTTCGACATCATCATATTCTGGATAATCAATATTTACTTCCACTTCTGCCAGGGTGTTCAGGATGATTTGGCGAATACTCCGAATCAAGTTGGATAAGTCTCCGTCCAATTGGCGCAATGCCACATCCATCGCCCGGTCTGTCTTGGCTCGGATCAAGTCCATAACCGCTTCAGCTTGAGAGAGGTCAATTCGACCATTCAAGAACGCACGCTTGGTGAACTCACCGGGTTCTGCCATCCGTGCTCCGTTCTGCAAAACAGTTTGCAAGATCCGGTTCACACTGACTACACCACCGTGGCAGTTGATTTCTACTACATCTTCTTTGGTAAACGTCTTTGGTGCACGCATCACTGATACCATCACTTCATCAATCATTTCGCCCGTTTTTGGATTAAAAACGTGCCCGTAATGGATGGTATGGCTAGGAACGTTGGCGAGACGTTTGGATCCTGATTGATAAATCGCATCCGCAATCGCCACCGCATCATCCCCGCTCACCCGCACAATCCCAATTGCCCCTTCTCCTGGAGGTGTTGAAATTGCCGCAATCGTGTCAAACTCATTAATGATCAAATGAACCTCTCCTTCCTCTATATAGTAATTTTCCGCATGAAAAAAGTGCCCACTCCACCCCTTCGTTTTTAGGGTGGTTAAGCACTTTGACTGCGTAACACATCATTTGTAATTTGAATTCTAAGAAATTATACCGACTTTACTTACAAATTGCAAGTACTATCGCTTATTTCCTTATTCAGGAGGATAATCTTTCAACGTTTGACTTATTTCCTTTATGATAGGTACAAACCATTAGAAAGGGTGATGACCATGCCAAAAATTGAACGGTATCAACATAACCGGGAGCCAAAGAAAGATCAAGACCTTATTATCAAAATTGGCCGGTTCCGTTTCTATTTTCAGAATTACTATACGATTATTTCTCTCGTCAACGACCTCTTGACTGGGGGCTTATACTTTGCCGGGAGCCTCTCTAACTTATTAGGCGGTCCGGAAATGGTTGGGCAGATTCTCTATATCCTGGGCGGTTTCTTCCTATTAATGCGACCTGTTTTACGTATTTTTCGAAATATTTTCTTCTATGATGAAGAACAATTTCAAGAAGAAGTGGGCGACTTGGATACCGAAGAAGTACAATTGCGCAAAAAGAAAAAGAAGAAGTAAACCTTTTCCAAAAAGTGCTATAATAAGAACCAACAAATCTTCAACAAGGAGTTGGTTATCCATTGCAGTTAGACATGACCCACGGGAATATCTCCAAACATCTCATTCGTTTCTCTGTACCCATGGTGCTCGGGAACTTGATTCAGCTCTCCTATAACGCTCTTGATTCTATTATCGTCAGCCGCTTCGTTGGGAAGCATGCTCTAGCAGCAGTTGGAACAGCAAACCCCATCATGACCATCATCATTCTAGGAATCAGCGGCATCTGTATTGGTGCCTCCGTTCTGATGAGTGAATTTTATGGTGCCAAAGACTATGCAAAGTTGCGTCAGCAATTGTCTACGACCTTGCTGTTTGGCATGCTGTTCTCTGTTTTCATCCTATTCGGCGGTCTACTTCTGGCTCCTGTCATCTTGCAACTGCTCCAAGTTCCGGCTAACATTTTAGGCGAGGCCACCTTGTATTTCCGCATTATTTTATTTGGTTTTCCGTTTACCTTCCTGTACAATGCCTTAGCAGCTGCACTTCGCAGCTTAGGTAATTCGAAAACACCCCTTTACTTCCTAACCTTTTCCTCGTTACTAAATACGGCTCTCGATGTTGTATTCGTGGCGATTTTTGGCTGGGGTATTGCGGGAGCAGCTTGGTCAACCGTGATTGCGGAAGTTTTAGCCGGAATTTTGTGTTTGATTTATATTTACCGTCACATTGAGCCACTGCAAATAAAGCGTGACGAGTGGCGTTTCAATAAGGCACTACTCAAAACTACTTTGAATTATGGTTCAGTCACTGCCTTACAACAAGCAGCGCAGCCGATTGGGAAACTGTTGATCCAAGGGAAAATGAATACGCTTGGAGTCGATGTCATCGCCGTGTTTAATGCGGTTAACCGAATTGATGACTTCGCCTTTACGCCTCAACAAAGTATTTCCAACGGGATTACCGTGTTTATGGCACAAAACCGTGGCGCCAAACAAAAAGAACGGATGCAACAAGGTTTTTTTACCGGCCTTCGTTTAGAGACCATTTATTGGCTCTTCATTTGCGGTCTCATTCTCCTCTTTCAACGTCCGATTATGGAAGTATTTGTTTCAGCTGAGAACCAGAACTTGGTAGAAATGGGGATGGATTATCTTTCCCTCATGGCATTTTTCTACTTGTGGCCCGCTTATACCAACGGCCTCCAAGGTTATTTCCGTGGCATCAAGAAAATGCAGACGACCTTAGTAGGCACTGTCATCCAGATTTCATTCCGCGTCCTGTTCGTTTACTTGTTGGTACCACGTTTAGGATTAACCGGTGTAGCCTTTGCCAGCATGTTGGGCTGGACGGTTATGCTTCTTTATCAATTTTATTCTTACCGGATTTCACAAAAACAAATCAATCAAATCATGACACGATAGCCTATGAAACCCTATTCATTTCTGCTACGATTGCTTAAAGGAGGTTTGCAACGTGAATAAATTTCTTGATATTTATTTAGACTTAAAACATAAAATTGAAACCTTTGAATATCCAACCGGTTCGCTGTTACCAAGTGAGAAAAATTTAGCCTTACAATACGAAGTATCGAGAGAGACCATTCGAAAAGCGCTCACGCTCCTATTAGAAAGTGGCTATATTCAAAAGCAACAAGGGAAAGGCTCTATTGTCTTGGATATCCGTCGTTTCCACTTCCCTGTTTCTGGTTTAACCAGTTTCAAGGAGATACAAGATGCACAAAACATCAAAAACAAAACGATTGTCGTTAAAAATCGAGTAGAACCCATTCCAGAATTTTTAGCAGAAACCTTTGATCTTCCTCGCGACACAGAAGTTATTTCTTTGGTCCGGCTGCGGAAAATTTCTGGAGAGGTGATTATTTTGGACAAGGATATTTTACTGCGTGACATTGTCCCCTACGTTCCTTCAGAAGCGGCTGAGCACTCCCTCTATGAATACTTAGAAGAAGAATGTAACTTAAACATTTCCTATGCGAAGAAAGAATTCGTCGTAGAGCCCGTCACCCGTGAAGACCGCAAGTTGATGAACTTGAAGAACGACACCCATGTTGTTGTCGTGAAAAGTGAAGTTTATTTAGAGGATACACGCTTGTTCCAATACACGGAATCCAGGCACCGACTCGACCGTTTCAAGTTTGTTGAATTCGCCCGCAGAAAACACACATTATCATAAAAAGAAGCATCCGAAGGGACAATCACCTTCGGATGCTTCTTTTATGATAATGTTAATGGACCTTTATTCCGCTACATTTTCCATATCGACTTTCATTGCTTCCCCTTCTTGCAAGGAGTAATGCCCCGATTCATACGGTGCCCCTTCTACCGTCAGAACAACTTCTTCTACACCATAGTAGTAACCAATTGTATTTACAATTCCTTGTAAAATCAGGGATTCACCAGATGATCCTGCATTCAAGTCTGTGACGAGTTCTTTTGAAAAGTCTACATAAACACGGCCATCTTCATTTAAGTATAGGCTATTGATGGTAGCTGTATCTGGAATCAGCTTCCCGTAATCGATATTCGGCACTTGTCTCAACAACTCCGTCAACATTTCGCGGGTCACATTATTGGTAGAGAAGCCAACGTTGACGTCAGAAGTTTCGATTCCCATCGCATTCATATCAGGGAAGAACATCTTTACAACAACCATTTCTTGAACTTCTTCATCTCTTGCTTGCAAGGTCGATGAAACGACTGTGCCGCCCGTATTGTCGGTAAATTCTTCTTTTACTAAACCTAGTCCAACCGAGTAATAATCCTTTGTCACCGCGTTTTCTTCCGTGGTAGTAACTTCTAAGGCTGGGAAGACACCAAGTGGCGTTTCTACTTCCACATCCATAGCGGTAATTTCTGAAGTGGTTCCAGATGGATTCTCCCATGTGTTTCCTACTTCTAACGGTTCTTTCAATAAAATTCGACCAGCATTTTCATTTGTTTTATCAAGCATATTTTCGCGGTAATAAGTTTCACCTTGGCTGAATGTTTCTGTTAATTGACCATCTTTATATTCTACGACCGTTACCATTGTTGTTCCTGGATTTTTTTCTGCCCACTGCACCTTATTACCTTCAATATATTGAGGGTAGCGGTCAAAGGAAGCATACTCATTCCCTGATCCGATATAAGAGTAAAAAACATTTTCATCAAATGGGTAGTATTCCAAAATTGTTGCTGTTTCCTCAGTAGAACTTGATTCCGCTGATTCGGAAGTCATGGAACTTTCTTCCGAACTGCTTTCAGAACTCGTTTCTACACTTGCAGTTTCAGATGTTTCTGTTTCAGAATCCGTATTTGCACATCCGGCCGCAAATAAAGTCACCAGTAATAAAGCCCATAATCGTTTCTTTTTCATGTTCGTCCCTCCAGCTCCTATTCTACTTTTCATTATAACATTTTTAGCCGCTTTAGTGGACTAAGGAATCGAAGGCAATAACGTGCTGGGATTAGATACATTATACTCTACTAGTGAATGTGACTTTTCAAATCGAACCGAATTTCCTTCCGGCATTGTGACGGAAGAAGCGTAGCGTACGTTACTTAGACACTCGTTTTCATCCACTACATATGTGATTACAAAGTTTTCGTAATCTGTCTCTTCCATTTGTTCTACTTGTTTTTCCATATTTTCAATCATCCAAGCTTCTGTTTCACTTTTTTCTAACGTTTTCATTAATCTTTTTAATTCATTGATATGTTCCATCTTCATGCGTTCCACATAGGAGGCATTCATCGTCAATAAATACACCATTCCTGTTTCTTCTTCATTTACAGCGATGGCATCAATTTCTGATTTCTTGAGTTGCGGTTCAAATAAGGCGTCCATTGTTCCCTCGAATGAACGTAGAGGCACCGATACAGGTTCCCATTCTGCCTTTTCCAAAGGGTCTACTACCACTTTTTGATATTGTTTCCTATTTTTTTCAACCAGTTCAGAGGAGATTAATTGATATTTACCAGGAAAGTGGGTGAAGTAATACCAGTCATAGCTTCCATCCGTTTTTTTTACGAAGGATCCGCCTGTCTTTTGATGAATATTTTTCTCTTCTCCTGCTGCGTCTGTCTCGAGAAGAAATTCAAATCGTCCGTTTTCTAACCGTTGATTGTTCATCGCAGCAGTTTGAATCGTATCCATTACTTCCGTATCATCCACCAATACCGTACAACCGCTTACCAAGAAGACGCCGCCCAACAATAGAAGAAAACGAGTAACCGTTTTTTTCATGCGAACCTCTCCCTTCTTTCTCCTCCATTATACCTTACTATTTTGCTTTTCTTACCATTTATTCATATATGAATAAAACCCCCGACCGCTTCAATCGAAACGGTCAGGGGTTTCTCTTCTTAATAAAGGCTCAAATATTGATCTAATTCCCAATTTGTTACTTGAGCGAGATAGGTTGCGACTTCGATTTCTTTCGCTTCCAAGAAACTGCGGCTGATGTGTCCGCCAAGAGCATTCATTACAAGCTCATCCTTTTGCAAGGCAGCTAATGCTTCACCTAGATTTTTTGGTAAATCGTAAATATCATTTGCATAGCGTTCTTCTTTGCTCATCACATAGATGTTGCGATCGATTGGAGCAGGAACTTCTATTTTATTCTTCACTCCATCCAACCCTGATGCCAAAAGAACAGCAAGTGCCAAGTATGGGTTTGTGGCTGGATCCACACTGCGCAATTCTACCCGAGTTGACATGCCGCGTGATTCCGGAATTCGAATCAAAGGTGAACGGTTATGTGTACTCCAAGCAACATATACCGGCGCTTCATAACCTGGAACCAAACGTTTATAAGAATTAATGATTGGGTTACAAATTGCTGTAAATGCAGATGCATGTTTCAACAAACCTGCAATAAAATGATAAGCTGTTTCACTTAATTGACGTTCCGCTGTTTCGTCGAAGAACGCGTTTCCTTCTTCTGTAAATAAAGACATATTACAGTGCATCCCTGATCCATTAATACCAAAAACAGGTTTCGGCATAAAGGTTGCATGTAACCCATGCTTGCGGGCAACGGTCTTCACGATCAATTTGAATGTTTGGATATTGTCACACGCTTCAATGGCATTGGCATACTTCCAATCAATCTCATGTTGACCCGGAGCTACTTCATGATGGCTCGCTTCAATTTCAAAACCAAGCTCTTCTAGTTCCAATACAATATCACGGCGGCAGTTTTCGCCTAAGTCGGTTGGTGCTAAGTCAAAATAATTACCGTCGTCATTCAAGTCCATGGTTGGCTTGCCATTCTCATCCAACTTAAAGAGGAAGAATTCTGGTTCAGGTCCCAAGTTGAAATTTGTGAATCCTAAACCTTCCATTTCTTTCAGCACTCGTTTCAAGTTGCTACGAGGGTCCCCTGCAAAAGGCGTGCCATCCGGTTTATAAACATCACAGATTAAACGGGCAATTTTACCTTGCTCTAAGCCCCAAGGAAATACAAGCCACGTATCCAAATCTGGATGTAAGTACATATCACTCTCTTCAATACGAACAAATCCTTCAATTGAAGAGCCGTCAAACATCATTTTGTTGTCTAGAACCTTTTCTAATTGGCTGATTGGTACCTCTACGTTTTTAATCGTTCCTAAAATGTCGGTAAACATCAAACGTAAGTAACGGACATTTTTTTCTTTCACCATGGAAATGATATCTTCACGTGTATATTTTGACATGTTTATTCCTTCTTTTCGTTAGATTTTATCGGGACCAACTATTCTTGTCTCCGGGAATGAAGCTGCTTTGGTTGAGAATTTCTTGGTAGAGAATTCTTCTGACATCTTCATCAGTGAGACTATGCTCTACTTTTTCTGGTGGCTTCTGTTGTTTATTGGCTTTTTCTTCATAGATTCGACGAATGGCAATCATGTTTAGCCCATCATTCAAGTAGTCTTTCACCTCTAAGAGGCGATCGATGTCCTTTAATGAATACATTCGTCGATTGGTCTCTGTCCGCTGGGGAAGGACCAATCCTTGTTCCTCATAATACCGAATTTGCCGGGCGGTCAGATCGGTCAGTTTCATGACGGTACCAATCGTAAAAACAGCCATCGAGCGTCGCAATTCTTTTTCTTTCATCTCACCAACTCCCCAATTGTGATTAGTTGCCCTAATGTTGATTAATTGATAACACTGGTATAGAATAAAGCAATCTTTTTTACACGTCAAAAAAAAAGTTACATTTCATGTCATGTTTTCTAACATACTGCAAAAATAGTGGAATAGCAAGCCTTTTTCATGTTAGACAATCTCCCTTTTTTGCCTTACTATTAATAAAAAGGAGGGAATTTAATGAAAAGAAATCAATTAGTGGGCGCTTTGGGAGGTTCTGGATTTTTATTAGTTATTAAAGGAATTGCCGGAGTCGTTGAAAATATCTGGATGCGCCCATCCTCTAGTTGGCGAACCGCCCTTACCATACAGGATTTCTTACTTTACTTCCTCTTTCTAATCAGCATCCAGATGCTCGTTTCAGCTTTCCGTTCTGCTCGTCCTTCTTTTTGGAAATTAATCCCTCTTGTTTTACTGGCTGGCCTTCTTTTTCTTATCCCACTTTTCGACACTACTCTTTTTTCCGTTCATCCCGTTATATTGGTCTTACTAGGAGCTTCTTTGTTACCCATGATGGGACAATTAAAATAATTTTCCTCAAAAAAGAGCGTACTCCAAAAGGCGTACGCTCCGAATCTTTTAACGCATACCATGTCCGTAAGCAGCAACAATCGTGACAAAGTGATGTCGGAACTGCTTTTTGGATCACGTTTACGACCGCACATTCGTATACTTAGACGTACGATCCTTCCAAAATAAACAATTAAATGTCGCTGAAAATAAAGCTTTTTTAAGACATTCTCAAATTTAAATGCACCTAAACACCCACGAGACTGTTTTAAATTCTATTTTAATAAATTGTCTTTTCTACCATCTACTCTTTATATATCTTTATCGAACCGCAACTATAATATTCTCCTCGTTCTATCATCACGAGATCAAGTGTTACGAGGGTAGAATCTAACAACTCAGGAAAGAAAATACGCCATAGATTATAATTATCGAGAAACGATTTCAAATTATCGTATCTCGATAATTAATTGTTGTTTTATAACAATAACTACTGTATATTTAAATTAATTTATAGAAGAGGTGATTGTTATGAATATTAAAAGGTTTCGTATGATAAGCAGGGTTAGCTCTGTATTATTGAAAATGTTCACTGTATTTAGCATTATCCTTGTAGTACTTGGCTTATATATCATCACATTTGGTGACGGTAACTTTTGGTTCACATACAGTGGCCCATCCATTCCCTTATTTTCTACTGGTGGGAGTTCTGAAGGTGTAGGAATTACTGATGCCGAAGAAAAGTTGGCTTCAATGATTATTGTTCCACTTACAGTTGTTGCCTCTTCCTTTGTTCTTTTAAAAGGTAGCCAAATTTTTACATGGTTAAGTAAAGGTGAAACGCCTTTTTCTGAAAAATTTGCAAATACTATTAAACGATTAAGTTTGGTGCTCATTATCTTTGATTTGCTTATTCCTATCATCTATTATTCTTTATTGTCGTTGATTTCTGTAGATGGTTATCACTATACGATAGGCTTCGGCTCTGCCTTCATAATAGGCATCATTTTATTTATCGTTTCTGAAATATTCAAGTATGGTATTGAATTGCAGTATCTAGCAGATGAGACAGTATGAGGAGAGTTTTTTATGGCAATTATTGTGAGATTAGATCGTGTTATGGCTGACCGGAAAACGCTTCTTAAAGATTTGGCTGATGAAGTGGGTATAACGAATGTGAACTTGTCAAAGTTAAAGAATGGTAAAGTAGTGGCGATTCGATTTGAAACTTTAAACGAAATTTGTAGGGTTTTAAACTGCCAGCCAGGAGATATTTTAGAATACGTTGAGGATTAGTCGATTTTAATTTTCAGCCTTATACCTGAATAATTCATACCGACAAAAAAATGATCTGTTGCTCTAAATTTTACCGGAATTTATATTTTTTATTCCGTCTC
>NZ_JARBEA010000044.1 GCF_028863945.1 Jeotgalibaca caeni
AACACCTCCGACATAGTATTTGGTATTATACCATTCCGAAGGTGTTTTATATTGTCTCATTTATTTGTGTTAGTCTAAGGGACTAAATCCCTGCCTCGTTGTTTTCTTCTGCTGGTTTTCTCAATAAACACATACCCATCGTAACGAAAAATAGAAAAGCGAAGTGATAGGCAACGAATTGGCTTCCCAAAAGAACAATCACTCCACTGGCACCATAGAAAATGGCAGCTCGTCTTGGATATTTATTGTGCGAGACGAATAAATTCCCTAATGATACGAGCACAAGCGTCAAAAATGCGGTGACGCCAAACCAAGCGGCAAGTGTTCGCATGCTCTCAAATCCGTCTTGTGCGTCCATTCCAGGAATGGTTTCCTTGAATATTGGCACAACCACTTCATTAAAAGTGGCTTCATCCATGCCAAAAATCGTTAGAGAAAATCCTCCTAAAAACAACAAGACTAGTACGGTGCCGATGATGGCAATTATTTTTTCGGGTCGTCGACTCATGCCCTCTCTCCTTCTCTTACAATTGTTCTACTCGTACAGCTGCTTGCAAGAATGCGCCGTATCCTTTGAAATCATTGGTTATAATTGGTTCACTGATATAGTATACAAAAGTTCCGTCACGTTTGTCATCCCCGCCTAACCCTGCCACTTCACAGCAACGAGCAAGGTTCACCCAGTTTTCTTTTGTATAGAAGACGAATTCTTCTTGCAGTCCGACATAGCTTTCTTGAATAAAAGGAAGCCACTCTTCGCCTAAAACGCCTAATTGATAGCCTTTTGCAGCTGCTGCCACAATCATGCTGGTAGCAGAAGCTTCCAAATAGTTGCCACGCTCTTCACCTTTATCCAATATCTGGTACCAGACTTTCGTAGTTGGATCTTGTACTTTTTTCAACGCTTCCATCAAGGATATTAATTGTTCTGCTAAAACTGTTCTGCCTGCATGCGTTTCCGGCAAAATTTGGATGGTATCTACCAGTGCCATCACGTACCAGCCCATGGAACGACCCCAGAAGTGAGGAGAAAGCCCAGTTTCTGGATCGGCCCACTCTTGCTGGCGCTTCTCATCCCATGCATGATACAAGAGACCTGTCTCTTCATCAAGAGTATGCTTGTAGCAGAGCTCGAATTGCTTGATGACATCTTCGATGCCTTCCCCTTCACAAAAAGTCATCAGATATTCCGCATAGAAGGGCGCTCCCATATAGAGCCCGTCTAACCACATTTGGTACGGATAGATTTTCTTGTGCCAGAATCCGCCTTCTGAAGTACGCGGCATTTCTTTTAGTTGATTGAACAAACGCTCCATTGCTTTTTTATATTTTTCTTCTTTGGTGTCTTCATAGAGTGAAAAAAGAATCTTCCCGTTATTCACATAGTCAATATTCATTGCCTCAAAACGATATCCTTTAATTTCACCATCTTCTTGAATGAAGTAATCCATATTTTGTTTCACATAATCGCGGTAAGCTGGATTTTTGGTTTGATCGTAACGGTCCAATACCCCTTTTAGGACGACTCCAAAATCATAAGACCATTTTCCTTGATAGTTTTTTGCCTCTGCTAAAACCGGGTAACGTTCCAATAAAGTTTGCATGATCTGTTCTGAAAGTTGCATGTGTGACGATTCCTCCTATTTATAGAAAAAAGGCTGGGAGATGACTCCCGCCTCCTTATTATCAAAATAAAGTAAATACATTCGTTCCAAAACGCAGGCCCGAATCATCAGGCCCGTTCGCGTTTTGTCCCTTATTCACTGATTAGTTTACTTCTTTGTAGTTTGCAGTGAATTCATCGATAACGGTTTGTCCGCCATTTTGCAAGAATGTATCAACTGCTGCGTCAAAGCCATCCATTTCGATTTCACCCATCATGTATTGATAGTATGCATCTTCAATTCCTTCTACCAGTGAGCTCCATTGTGTTGTGTATGTTTCGGACTCTAGTGGTTGAGCTGGGTTGATTACAGCAAACTCTGTATTTTCTTCAATTTTCTCTGTTGCTTCGTTAGATAGTTCAGATTCTACTTTGAAACTTGCAACTAATTCAGATGGACGAGAACCAGCGTATGGTTGAACTTCTTGTTGCCATACAGTGTCGTCTAATCTCTTGTAAATGTCGCCCTCTGCTATTTCATAGTGTACGCCTTCAATACCATGTGTCATTAAGGTGTATGGTTCCATATCCATCAAGTCATTGATGAATTGAAGTACAACGAGCAGGTCTTCTTCAGTTTCTACGTTTGTTTTCGGAATAGCTAACCAGCCACCCATACCACCGTTTGTGTCAGAAAGCACACGACGTTCTACATCTTCATGTGTTAAGTCGTTTACTAATACCCAGTCCATTGTTTCTTCTTGCGGTGTTCCTACTGCGCCCATCATGTAGTTGTTTGCATCAAACAATCCGCTGAAAACAATTCCTCCTTTTCCGTTTACAAGGTAGTCTTTTTGGTCATTCTTCGCCATAACAGCAAAGTCAGAGTTCATCCAACCATTGGAGTAAACCTCACGGTACCATTCCATTGCTTCCTTAAATTCAGGTTGCATGAACGATGGAATAATTTCTCCTTTGTCATTTACATCGAAGAAGTTCCCAGCTCCAAAAATCCCTGATAAGTAACGGAAGCCAACTGCATACGATTCTGCACGGTCCACAATCCCTACTGTGTCGTCCACACCGTTGCCATCTGGATCATCTTCACTGAAGGCACGTGCTACTTCTCCAAGCTCTTCTACTGTTTTTGGAACTTCTAGGCCTAGATTTTCCAACCAGTCTTTACGAATCAAAGTTCCATAACGAGCAACTTGTTTTTGGAAAGGAACACCATACAATTTTCCGCCAATACGAGATACTTCGATTGTTTCATCGGAAATTGTAGCTAGGTTTTCAAATTGATCTAGGTACGGTTCTACATCCCAGAACATACCGGATGCAAGTGCTTGACGTACAGTTGTGTTTGAAATTTGAGTTAAGGATACAATGTCAGCTAAAGTACCGGAAGCTAGTGCCGCATTGATTCGTTCTTCTTTAGAAGCATCTGGTACCCATTGGAATTCAATGTCCATACCGGTGTGTTCTTCCAATTTTGATTCTACATCCCCACTTGGTGGTGCTGGTGTATGAAGCATGGTCATCCAAGAAACACTATCTTTTGTACTTGTATTTTCTGTTGCGGTTGTTTCTGATGATTGCGAAGATCCTGTATCCTTGCTGGTTGTTTCGCCTGCTGATCCTGCGCCTTCTCCCCCACAAGCAGCTAGCAAAACACTAGCAGTTAATAAACTTGTAAAGAAACCAAATTTTTTCTTTTTCATTTTGACTCTCCTTTGAGTATGTTTTTTATATTTTCTTCATCCTTTTTCCCATCCGATTCAAAGTCTGCGATGATCCGTGTTCCGGTAAAGGCAATTGCGGCCCCCATGAATCCGATTCCAAAAAGGAGTAAAAGACTAGAGTAAGTAATGGACAATAAATAGTATACGCCAAGCACGATTGTCCATAGAATAATAGTGTAGTGAAGGTAGCCGAGTCCCATCATCATGGATGCTTGGGCAATCTCTCGAATGGTCTCGTATGTTAACGCTGCCATTACGTTATAAAGATGTGTGCTCCCCACTAAAAAGATGACCAGCATAAGTACATTGGTTACTTGTAAGAACCACGCTGTCACATTGAAAATATTGAAGACTAATACGGCTAGAATGATTCCCTGTATCCAACTGATGGCGACGGTTTGTTTGAACCGTTCTTGATAATATTGCCAAAACGTTTGAAATACGGGAGGCTCTTCCTTTAAGCGGAACCAGCGATCATAGTACTTCGTCATTGCATAGGTCGCCGGCCCAATTCCAAATAGGAAAAGGCCAAGTAAGGAGAAAGCAAACCAAAGCAAGTTCAAGTAGGCAATCTTCCAAAATCCACTTAAGTAATCATTTAATTTCGTCATCTTATCCAACGTAGCCATACGCTTTCTCCTTTCTTGTCTTTCCGTTCATTAGTATACGCCGTCTTCGCCGACTTTTTTCGCTAGCTTATTCGCTAGAACAACAAGGATTAAACCAATCAATCCTTTGAATAATCCAACTGCTGTAGAATAGCTAAGTTGTCCATTTTGAATACCAGCTGTATAGACATATGTGTCAAAAATTTGGGCTACATCTCGGTTTAAGGAGTTCATCAAGAGGAACATATGCTCAAATCCGAGTTCCAAAACATCACCGATTTTCAAAATTAATAAGGTAATAATGGTTGGGCGAATCGCTGGCAAGGTAATATGCCAAATCTTACGGAACCGGTTCGCGCCGTCCATGTCTGCTGCTTCAAATAATTGTTCATCAACGTTTGTGATCGCGGCTAAATATACAATCGTACCCCAACCAGCGCCCTTCCAAACTTGTTGGAAGATATACATCGGCCGCAACCAATTTGGATTGGTTAGGAAAGATATCCGTTCTCCGCCATTTGCTTGAATGATATTATTAATGACCCCACCTTCAGTGGTTAGCAACACATAGAAAATTGATACTACAATAACCCATGACATGAAGTGAGGCAAGTAGATAATGGTTTGAATTCCTTTTCTCAGCTTCTTGCTTCTCAGTTCATTTAACAATATGGCCAATAGGATCGGGAACGGAAACGAGAAGGCAATGTTCATTCCAAAAATAACCAAAGTGTTTCGCATTAATAGAACAAACGTGTCTTCCGTAAAGAGACGAATAAAGTGCTTCAAGCCTACAAACGGACTCCCTGCAATACCAGCCCATGGTTGATAATCTTGGAAAGCAATAATTAATCCACCCATCGGTAGATACTTGAAGACTAGGAAATACAAAATACCGGGCAATAACATCAAATATAAGAACTTACTCGATTTCACTTGCGCCCATTTCTTTTTCCGCAAGCGCGCTTTTCGTTCTTTTTTTGTCCGCTGAATGGGAAGTGTGCTTGCCACTGTTTCTTCTATCGTTCCTTCAAACACATTCTCAGTTGCTGTTTTTTCCAAAGCGGATTCCTCCAATTCTCTTTCGTTAACTATTATGTGTGAATCGTTTTTTTCATTTCGGCTACATTCATCATACCCAATAAACAAGATTACGGAAATAATCATTTTCTTATCATTGAAAACGGAACCATTTTCCGCAAGGTTACTGAGGAATATCGGTAAGCGGTATCATTATTTGTTTGGAATTTCTATTTCTTCTGAGAGATGATTATCCTTCTATTTGGTTCCTGTGATGGTGATTATTTACGCTATCCCCTCTTCATGATACAGTAAACCTGTAAACGTTTTAGATTTTTATTTCGGCAAACTTAAAAATCGACTATTTGAAAATATAGTAAATGGAGGCATGAAAATCCAATGATGAAGTCTAAAACCAAACCCGTCAGTCGGAAAGAAGCGCAAAAGTGGAAATATGCCACACCCGGTGAAAAACTATTTGATGTCGCAAACATCGTTTTTCTCGTGCTCTTCGCTTTAATCTGTTTTATTCCTTTTGTAAATATTCTCGCAACTTCCTTTGCTACGCCAGGTGAGATTACAACTCGTACCTTTATCTTGTTCCCAAAAACTTTTACCCTTGATGCGTATCGGTATATTCTATCTACACCAACCATCTTCCGTAGTATCGGTGTTTCTTTATTCGTTACAGGTGTTGGTACCTTTATTAGTATGGTTGCTACTGCCTTTATGGCCTATGCCCTATCACGCAGATACTTACCAGGTCGCCGCATCTTCAACTTCATGATCGTCTTTACGATGCTCTTTAGTGGAGGAATGATTCCTAGTTTCTTAGTAGTGAACAACTTAGGTTTGATTGATTCTCTGTGGGCTTTGATTCTACCTGTTGCAATCAGTGCCTATAATATGATTATTATGCGGAATTTCTTCCAAGGTATTCCTGATAGTTTAGAAGAATCTGCGAAAATGGACGGCTGTACGGACTTCGGTGTTTTCTTCCGAATTATCCTACCGCTATCGCTGCCTTCTATCGCAACAATTTCTCTATTCTATGCAGTAACCTACTGGAATACGTACCAAAGTGCGATTCTCTACATCAACGATCCAGATAAATGGCCGATTCAAGTTCTCTTGCGTCAAATCGTTTTAGTATCGAGCGGAATGAATGCCGATGCAACCGTAGTCGATGTGGTTCCTCCTGCACAATCTGTGAAAATGGCCGTTATCGTGATTGCTACCTTACCAATGTTAATCGCATATCCATTCGTGCAAAAATACTTTGTTAAAGGCGCAATGGTTGGTTCTGTAAAAGGATAATCAGAAGAATCTGGTACAAAAAACAGCTCTTGTAACCCTTTTGAGGGTGGCGAGAGCTGTTTTTCTGGTTTTTTCCTGTTGAGGAAATTTCCGATTAATCTTTCGTTGCGATAGTGCGGGCAAACGAATCGCTATCACAACGATAAATCACTTACCGTTGTGATAGCGCACGAATAATCTCTGCTATCACAACGCAACAGGCCTTTTCGTTGCGATAGAAGGAAACCTGGTTACGCTATCGCAACGAAAAGTAATAAAAAGATGAGTCGGGATTTTTCCCGACTCATTTCTATACTTCTTGATAAATCTTCTGAATGAGCGCTACACTATCAGCTAAGTGTGGCTCTGTTGTTGCTTCTAGTGATGTGAAGATATGTGGTTTTTTGTATTTTGCATAACGCATAATGGGTGTGTAATCCATCCAACCATGACCTACTGGCACAATTTTCACTTTATTATCCTCTACAATGAAATCTTTAATATGTAGAGCGACAATGACATCGTCCAACAACTCAAACGCCTCTGCAACAACTTCTGCTTGTCTCTCGTAATTTGAAACAGACATCAAATTCGCGCAGTCCAAAATAATCTTTAAGTTTGGTGAATCTACTTCATCCACCAAGCGCCGTGCTAGCGGTGCCGTATAAACGGGATGATTGATTCCCGCCTCGATCGCCACAATGACACCGAACCGCTCCGCTTCTGTTACCATTTCTTTCACAGAAACCACCGCTTTTTGGAAAGCCTCTTCAGTAAAGTTTTCTTCGGTATATCCTTGTCCGACCGATCCCGTTTCTGTTGCGACCATCGCAGCATTAAAATCTTTGGCCAAATGGAGATGCTTTTTGAAATTTTCAATGGCTTGTTTTCGCTCGTCTAAGTCTGTGGCAACAATATTCACATAACTACCTAAAATAGAAATTTTAATTCCTGCTTGATTAAAATTTGAAGCAAAATAATTTGCTGTTCCTGGTGTCATTTGCTGAATCGTAGGGGCACTATCAGGAAATGACTTTTTGATTGCAAAATGTGCATGGTTGAATTCGTATTGTTTCATTTTTTCAATCAACGCTGGAAGTGGGACTTGTCCCAAATCATGCGCTCTGATTCCTAATTGCAATGGGATAGACATTTAATCGTTTCCTTTCTGTTGGGTAATAGATGGAATGGCATGTTTCAGTTCTTCAGCTACCAGCTCCGCCACTCTTCGAGCTCCTGTTTCATTGAAGTGAGTGTTATCCACTACTCCATCTGGATAGTTGGGGTGAACTCCTTTTTCTAACTGAAGAAATAGCGCAGCCGACTGCATCTCTCCTAAAGAAACAAGAAGTTCCTGTGTACGTTTGAATAAATCTAGCGATACGACACCTTGAACTTTGGCGAAGGCCAAAGCTGCGTCAGGATATGCACCTAACGTATTGGGGTCCAGCTCTCCGTCCTTAAATGCTCGGCGGCTTACGGACGTTAGAATGACCGGCGTTGCCTGCTTTTTCTGCGCTGCTTCTGTGAATATCCGCAAATTTTCTTGATAGCTCTCAAAAGGTTCTGTATAACGGGTTGGGTCTTCTTCTTTTTGATCATTATGACCAAATTGAATCAGCAAGTAATCTCCTTCTTGCATGCCTTCTTCCACTGCTTGAAACAGCCCTTCATCAAGAAACGATTTGGTACTGCGGCCGTTCATCGCGTGGTTTTTTACAACTACTCCCGGCAAGAATTGTTCCAGGTGCTCTCCCCAGCCCGATTCTGGTCGTTTATCGGCATCCTTTTTGGCGGCGGTTGAATCGCCAATGATATAAATGGTTGGTTTCATGAGATTACTCCATTCTTTTGCAGCCAGCGTTCTAGTTGCTGGGTCCAATCTTTGGTAAATCGTTCTTCTTCTGCCAGCCCTAACCCATGGCGTCCCGTTTGAAAGATATGCAATTCATACGGTACTTGATGAGCACTCAATTGGCTCGCATACAACAACACATTCTCTACCGGCACCGCTTGATCTTCTGCTGTATGCCAGAGGAAGGTGGTCGGTGTCTCTTTCGAAACGAGATGTTCCGGAGAGTAGGCATACCATTCTTCTTCTTTTCCATTCGGTAAAATCTGTTCTCTAGATCCTTCATGGACATGTGGCTCAAAAAGCGAAATAACAGGGTAAGACAAAATATTGAAGTCGGGCTTTCGAGTGTTTTTCGTGCTGCACAACGCTGCCAAGTGTCCGCCCGCCGAAAAGCCAATGATGCCGATTGGACCGTAAGCAGGATTTTTTTGTAGGTCTGCCAAAATTTCTTGTACTTGTTCCAGCAATAAGTCAATATCGACCGGATCTAATTGATAGTAAAACACACCGGCATGTATGCCTCTTTGATTGAACCATTCAGCGATGTCCGCACCTTCATGGCTGGCTAAATGATTGTATCCACCACCTGGGAAAACGAGGACAAAAGGATGCACTCCTTCAGCTTCAACTGGAAAAAGTTCTAGAAAAGAACCTTGGGGTACACGCTTGTCTCCGCATGTTTTTCCTTTCTCAAAAACAGGTATCACGTAAAAATCCCTCCTTTTTCTCTTACCATACTGGACTTGTTGCATTCAGTAAATAATCATTTTTGTGGGAGTGGCTAGTTTGGCCGTTCTTTGCGGTATAAGGTGTCCAAGTTCGCATAATAGGGACCCGCTAACCGCGCAACTGGGTTGAGCGCTACAGGATCCACGTACTCTTTTTCCTGATCAAAGACTGCTTCATCAAAATAAAAATCCGATACTTCTAAAAAGAAAAAGTCTGTAACCGTCTTTCCTTCACGGTCTTTCACAGGATGATAGTCATATACGGTTACTTCCATCCGAATTTTTGCTTCTTCAATTCCCGGCGTTTTCACTGAACGGCTAGGTGTCAGATGAAGTCCCGCCCGCTCAATTTCACTTTCCGTTGCTGGAAGCGTCGCGGATGTCTCGTTCATTTGGTCCACCAAGTCGGCGCTCACGATATGCACGACCCCGTGCTGGTACTTCAACAGGTTTCTGGCTGTGTCCTTTGGTTCGCCTTTGCTGCGAATAATTGCCATAGAGATTAAGGCCACTTCATTGGATACGCCGCTGGTAAAACTAAAGGGAGCAGCATTGACCGTTCCTGTTTCTTCGTCGAGTGTCGTAATCCAGCCAATCGCCCGAGGGACGATACTGCCGGAAATCATTTTATACATGCGTTTGTTATCTAATTCTTTGGTCTCGTAGTGGTACATACCCGCACCTCTTTCTAATCATTTCTTCTATTATAACGAATTTGAAATAATATAGAAAACAAAGCTGTTTCCGGCAATAGAATGGGATCATTTATTTTTAACGGAATTCCTGTATAATTGGAAGTAAATACAAATGGAAGAAGGTAGAACGTTTGGATTTTGTAGCCATTGACTTTGAAACGGCCAATAACCGCGGTGACAGTATTTGTTCCATCGGGATGAGCCGTTTCTCAGATGGAAAAGAAACAGACCGCTACTATCGCCTGATTAATCCGATGCAATCATTTAGTCCCGGCAATATCCGGGTGCACGGTATTTATCCAGATGATGTATATGATGAACCTCGCTTTGATGAATTGTATCCAGAAATTCGTGCCTTTATCGGCGATGACCCTTTAGTTGCCCACTTTGCTCCCTTTGATATGAACTGTCTGCAGAAGTCTATTGAAACGTACCGCCTGCCTAAAATGGAAAATGAATATTTCTGTTCTTGTGCAATGGCGAAAAAACTTTTGGATTTACATAGTAACAGCTTGGTGAATGTATTGGATTATTACGGTTTAACGATTGAAAATCACCATAATGCTATGGATGATGCGGCAGCTTGCGGGATGATTGCCAGTAAATTGCTACGCCCCTATGATTATGAGATTGAAGGATTCTTAGAGGAACACCACTATCGAATGGGGAAATTATTCTCGCACCGATTTGGTTCTAAAAAGGCTGCTAAATCAAGCACGAAAAAAACGCCCGCAATTAAACCGCAAGGCGTTTCCTTTGATCCCGAACATCCCTTTTACCGCAAACATGTCTGCTTCACTGGACGAATGAAAAGTATGAAGCGCCAAGAAGCGGCGCAATTAGTCGTAAATATTGGTGGCTTTTTCGATCCGCAACTAGCATACGAAACAACGTATCTAGTGATTGCTGATACGGACTGGAAAAAAATCGGTACACCGAGCGAGAGCCGCAAGATGGAAGCTGTTCGCGAAATGCTCGGCAGCGGCCATCCACTCACTGTTCTTTCAGAAAGTGACTTTAAGAAGTTGTTCTAAAGTTCTTTACGGAAATAGCGGTACTGACTTTGCTGTTTAACACTAGGGAATGCATATGAACCAGAGACTTTTCCTGCTTGAATGTAGCTGGAAATGGCTCGGATGTTGTGCTCTTGGTATTCATCCATTAATGCATACACCAATGCAGACCCCAGCCCTTCATGTCCCTCTTTAACACCCATGTATAAAATAACATAGTTACGCGTCGTATATTTTTTCCATAAGAAGCGAAGGATGGTTCTCATCCCGAGCTTCTTTTTGTTTAATAAGGTTCCATAATCCGGCACAGAAATCAGGAAGCCAACTAAGGTTCCGGCTTGATCATACGCCAATTTTACGTAACGCAATTGGAGAATTTGTTTCAGTTTCCCAAATAAGGCAATGAATTCTTCCCGTTTGATTCCCTTAAAGACAGGAAAGGTGCGGAACCGTTCTTGAATCAACTCTGCTACTGCCAAAAAATCTTCATCAATGGTTTGCTTCGTTGGACTCTTTATTTGATACCCTTTTGCTAGGAATTGCTGATAGCGATGGCTATACTTTTCCTTTTTCATGGTCTGATCTACTGGAACGTAATGATTGGAATAGTAAGTAGCTTGGTTGCGATAACCATTCTGTTCCCAAAAGGCAGAATAATACGGTTGTTGATACAGCTCAGTGAAATAAGGCTGCTTGTCAAAATGGTCTACTTTCAGTCGGTATCCCAGCCAAAAACTCGCATTCAACGGGCCTTCAACAGACGTTTTCCCAGCCTCTCGGGCTACCGCTTCCGCCTGGGCAAACAAATCAGCGGCTGCTGCTTGATTGGGCTTACTCTCAAAGTATCCTACATAAGCGACTGGATCATCTGGGTACAGGGTGACAACCGCACGAGAAAGGATGACTTCTCCTTCTTTTACAACAAGTGGAACGACTTGAAAATAATGGCTTAAGGGGTGCTGTTCCATTAAAATTTGTTCCAGCTCCACTTGATCTTCCGTTCGGAATTGAGGGGTATACAACTGATCCGAGAAAGTCAAAAAAGCATTTCGATCTTCCTCGCTCCATAGCTCAACGGTCACTCCACCACTTCCTTTCTTTCCAGAAGTGTAAGCACGCCGGTATTGCCGTTCAGTTCTACCACGTCACCAGTGCGGAACCATTCGGTGGCATTTTTTATTCCAACAACAGCTGGAATCCCCAGCTCGCGAGAAATAATTGCCGTATGAGAAAGAAGGGAACCTTTTTCTGCAATCACTCCTTTTGCTTGAGTCAGTAAGAATACCCATCCTGGATCGGTCATTCGTGTCACCAAAATCTTGTCACGTGCACCGTCCTTCACTTCACTTGGATCTTGAACAACCAAAACTTCTCCGGTTATGATTCCATTGGATGTTGGTACACCGATAACGGTTGTAAAAGATTCTGTTTGAAGCACGGTTTCTGCTTGGCGCACCGCTTTGTTGAAGGGTTGTCCTTGGAATACCAAGTATCCGTATGCTGGCAAGGTCTTAAATCCTGCATAAGCGTGCTTCCTGGATGCCACTATTTGTGGGTCCAACTGATCCAGCTCATCCATGCGGTGCCAGAAAATATCCTCTTCCCTGTCCAGTTGGCCCTTTGCTACCGCCAACTTGCCTCTTGTTACCATCATCGTTCGCACCATACCATAAATACGGCTGCGGTTTAAGCGAGAGGTTTCCCGATGTTGAATCCCAAGCCTTGCTCGCTTACCAAGAAATTGAAAAATCATCTTTCGCCAACCAGTCAACGATAGATTTCCTTCAACTCGCAGAGTCGCCTTCTTCGTTTGTGGCGGCATTTCCGCAAATAGTAAGACTTGTGCAAGGAGACGCATCGGATGGCTGCGGAATGTTTGCGTTTCTAATTTTAATTCTTCCAGCGAACGGTCACCGTATTGATCGAGGTATCCTTCAAACTTCTCGCTAAACCCACTCGTATCTTGTTCTAAAAATTGTTTCAGATCCCGTTCTTCCTTCAACTCTCTTAATGCATCCACCAGTTGATGTTCCTGCACAAATGCAGCCAGCTCCCTCAGAGCCAGCACCGGCTCCATACTTGATATTGCTGGAATTCCAGAGAACCATTGATTCCATTCGGCGACATCACTTGGCTGTCCCCATTTTTCCAATACCTTCTTCAACAGGCCTGTATAAACAAATGCATACAGGTCATTTACCAAGGTCACATCCCAATTCTTGAGTACTCGGTCAGCCAGTGCTTGATACAACTCATCCAGCTCTTCCTCACTCATCTGATGATGGAACTGTTGGTTAAAGTACGCCTCCACTGCGGTAAATTCTGCATCCAAACGCCTCATATTTTTGGGTGCTGCAAAAAATTCTCTGAGAACTCGTCCAGAAATACGTAAACTTTCCCATGTACTCGTTTCTTTTTCCAATTGGGGGGCAAAGGTAGTCTTCTGCTGATCAAACCCCATCATTTCATGCCAAATCGGCAAAACTTGCTTCGGAAAAGGCAAAAACTGGAGCAAGCTATATAAATGATTCATATGATAATACATGCGGCCGTTGATGCAGACGACTAGTTCTTGAAAGACAGGGCGGTACGTTTCCAGTAAGGAAGTGGATTTTGAAAAGCGCCAAACAACACCTTTAAAGACTTGTTCGTAAGCAAACTGGATAAACGTTTCGGTCAACGGTAACGTTAAACCAGGATAACTTTCCACCAGATTGCTGTTGCTGAAAATCATCGGCTGCGTTGCGTCAATCGTGGTAATCGGCCGACTTTGCAAATAGTAAACTTTTCCTTGATAGATGGCGAATTCGCAATCGAGGTATCCTTCTAACCGGTCTACTTGCTCCACTAATTGGGCTATTTCCGTTGCTTCTAGTACCGGACTATCCTCTTCTCTTTCAAAGTAAGAGAGGTCTTCGTCCCGCTTCAAGTAATAAGTAGTAACCGGAACAGTGCCATTTACTACTCCGTCCCCCAGCCCATTGCCCACCACAATCACCGTTTCATTCAATAACCCGTTTGGATTAGCGGTAAACAAAACACCTGCCTTCTCAGCCGGAATCATCACTTGAATAATGACCGCAATCGCTGTTTCTTCCCCTTCCATCTGATGATGGCGCAAGTAGTCCTTTACATGTTCCTTCTCTGCTGACTTCAAACATTGCCAGATTTTTTCAGGGAGTTCTTCTTTTTTCACCTGTAGATACGTATCAAACAATCCCGCAAAGGAAGTCTCAGCGCCATCTTCCTTTTGCGCCGAAGACCGGACAGAAAAAGAGGCAGCATCTCCGCAAACCTCTTCCACCATTTGATACAACATTTCCAGCTCATTTGAATAAAAATGAGCCTCCCCACGCTCACGCAGAATCATCGCGGATTCAGTGCTGAGGAAAAAAAACGCTGGGACCGAAAAACCAACTCGCTGCATCTCTGCTAATTGAAAAGCTTTTCCACCTGCATTTGCCAAGGTAGCATCGTCACTTCTAATCCACATCTACGATTACCTCCAATAAACCAACCCTATTAAAACTAAGAAAATGCCGAGACTAACGAACAAATAGTTCGGAACAATTCCTTTCAAATTCTTCCCTGCCGGATTTCGGTAAA
Organism: Jeotgalibaca caeni; assembly: GCF_028863945.1. Taxonomy (GTDB): domain Bacteria; phylum Bacillota; class Bacilli; order Lactobacillales; family Aerococcaceae; genus Jeotgalibaca; species Jeotgalibaca caeni. The sequence continues at coordinate 14,167 of NZ_JARBEA010000044.1, forward strand.
ACCGGTACAAGGCATACAGAAGCCCCCCATACGCCAGAACCAGTAGAAACGATCCGGCTTGGCGAAGTACTAAGGCCATCATGAAAAAGAGACCCACTGCCGCAACTCCCAGCACTACGAAGATGGACCCACGAAATCCCCACACTTGGGAATAGGTTACATATTGATTCTCATCCACCGGCGCTTTAATCTTGCGTGAAATTTCCCATAACAAGGCAGGAATATAAATCGCAAAGGCTAGACACACATTTTCCCAAGTCCAGATTGGCAAATCATAGCGGTTCGCCACATAGTGAATCACATAATAGCTCATGATTAATTGCACAGGATTATGAGTGACTAAGGCTAGAACCAAACTAGGTTCAATCTTGTCCCGTTGGAAAAACCAAACGGTCATCAAAAAGCCGTAAAAGAGAAGCACTAAAAAAGGAACAATGGATTGCGGCAGGAATAGATTAACCACAACCATGACAGCACCTACGACCGCACCCAGCGTCCATAAGTCTTTCTTTGACACACGGCCGGACGGTAACGGACGATCAGGATAATTAATCAAATCCTTTTTCAAATCCTTGAATTCATCCGCAATCCGCAACAACATCAAAAAGGCAAAAACGGTATACACGACGCCCAGGTCTGCCCAGGAAAATTCGTAGGTCAGCTTTGTTTCCGCAAAGGCCAACACGCCAAAATACTGAACGGCTACCAATAATAAACTTACAATGAGTCTTGGAATGATTGGATACATCTCTTTTAAGTATACGGCTATTCTATGGAGCATCTTTTTCCCCTACCTTTTCCCCAAGTTGTACTTGTACCTCGATTTGTTTTTCATTTTCGCGTAAAATGTCTGCGTCCAGTTGGATGCTTCCCTTTTGGTAGCAGACGACCATACTGGAGGTACCATACTCGAAATACCCTTTCTCTTCACCACGTTTGAATGATGCCAAACCATGGTCATGCATCTTTCCTACCAACATCGCCCCCACCTCCATGTATAAAACAGGACCGAATGTTTCCGTCAAAAGGAGCTGCCATTGCCGTGTATTTTCGGCGAATACTTTTGTATACTGATGGGCAAGCGGACGAACGGTATGAAGGACCCCTCTAATTGCCTGTTCTTTTACTTTCTTGCCCGCATCCGGATAAACATAGCGGTGATAATCATCCATCGCCAACCGGTACACCAAGCAAGTTCCTCCTTCAAAGAGTTCGGCTGTTTCCTCATCTTGAACCAGCTCACGCAAGGTATAGCGACTCGATTTAATCTGAAATTCGCCACTTTCAGTGATGGGATAAGCGAACAACTTTCCATCTGCAACTGCAATCACATGATTGGGTTCTCGATCAATCGGACGGGCCACGGGGCGCAACTTCCGTGTGAAAAACTCATGGAAGTTGGCAAATTCCTTTTGTTCTGCCTGACTTAGGTCGATGTTGTACTTTTTTGCGAAAGGCTCAATTTTCTTGGCAGACTTAGGCTGTTTGTTTTGTCGCGCTTTCCAGTTGGAGAATTGCGGGCCCACCAAAGCTCGCAGCAACAAGCGTCCCGGGATGGTTTCATATAAGAAGCGCAGGCTCTTCCCGCCAACTTCCTGCTCTTCTATGTATCGCTGACTCAAACGTTGATAAATGTGGACCATTTCCTACCTACTTCCTAATAAGGCAACGAGGAGGATCGCTAGTACCACAAACACAGCGTACATTTTACCACCCGGCTTCGGAATCGGACGGTTCCATACATAAGCTACCCCCATCGCAACATAGAGAACCCCGACCAAGAAACGGAACAGGATTGTTTCAGTTGCCCCAAAAAGCAGAAAAACAGCGTACAAAATCGGTAGGATAAGAGCTATATAGGCAAGTGGGACGCCGATAAAGAATCGAAAGGAGCCACTTTTCCCTTCCTGTTCTTCTTTGGTCAAATGGAAATATCCCAAGCGATGCAACGACATTGCCGCATAAAAAAAGGCAACCAATAGAGTGATTGGCGTTTGGCCAACAAGAGAAAATAAAAGCACAACGGGAAGGCCAACAAATGAAATCATATCTACAAAAGAATCCACATGCTCCCCCATCTGGCGGTCAAATTCGCTGCGCTTGAACCGCTTCGCAAACACGCCATCAAACAAATCGCAAATTCCTGCGATAACAAAGAACAGCATTGCCTGATTCAAATCGCCCAATAGGCTGTTGTATATTCCATTCACCGCGAAAAATAACCCAAGCAAACTGATGCTATTTGCCCAGTGAAAAGCTGGAATCATCTTGTACATCTACCTTCCTCCTCATTAAATTGATTTTTTCCATCCAATTGAAACAAGGACAGCATTGATCGCTAAATGGGTCGCTGCTCCTACCATAACATATCCAAAATAGAGTCCGAATCCCATTGGATAATAAGCTGCCACTACGAGGGCACAACCAAATAAGGAATCCATCTGGTCCAACCACAGATACCGAAGGGGATGGGCCGACGTGGAAGCTTGCCCGGGCGCAATCGAACGCCTGCGTTTCCAAAAACTATTTGGCAATTCAAAAACGATGTAGGCTGCTCCCAATAAACATCCTATCCAGGCATTAAATGCCCATGTATTTTCGTGGAAATAATAGAAATGGTTATGAGATTCCAAAAAAGGCACCCATCTGCATAGAGCGCCCCATCCCATCATGGCGATCGAGGAGCATAGAACCATCAAAAAAGCACCGCGCCAGGTTTTATTTTTCCCAAACAAAGGCCTTCCATCGAACCACTTTTTGTCCCCATCAAGTGGGTGTTCCCACCTTTTCATAAAGGAGGTCTTTAAGATTTTCATATTCAAAACTCCAGCCACAATCACTGGCATCAAGGTTATATACATACTGATCAAAGTCTTTCCTACTTGCATGCCTTCCTCCTTCTCGATACATTTCTTGAATTATAGCATAGTGATGAATTATTTTTGAGTAGGATCCTAATTGCGGTCAAATCTTTCCCAAATAAAACGAAACCGTGCAAGTGAGCTATTTTTTTGGGCTCACTTGCACGGTTTCGGCTATTTTGGTACAAGTGAGCTTTTTTTTAGAGCTCACTTGTACGCTTTTGACCATTTTGGTATGAGTGGGACTTTTTTTTGGCCTCACTTGCATATTTCTTTATGCAGACTCTACCGGCACTTTTTCTGGCACTTTTGCCAGTTCATTTAATGCCATTTGAATATTCCCAGCGACTTGCTGCTTTTCCACGAAGAATTTTTCTGTTCCGGAAAATAGAATCGGGGCACCCACGCGGATTTCCTTGTTCTCACGGTCCGAATACATCGGCACAAAGGGGATGTGTTGTCCGGTTTTGCGATAGTAATACTTTTCGATATACAAGAAGCCTTCATAAATCTCTTTTACTTCTGGACTTGTATCATCATAATAAACATCTGGGAAAATAAGGATGCTCTCGCCGTTCTCTAAGGTGGCCACTGTTTGCTTCATCGTCTGCATCACTTCCCGCGATTGGCGGTACACCGGGATCCCTTTGCCGGATGTGGTTAATGTGGACGCAAACCATGCTAAAGGGTACGCCGCCACTCTAGCTATCCACCTTGGCCAGCCCAATCGTTTGGTGAAGGTATAGTCCACATATTGTGCGTAACACGTCTCAAATTTTAGAAAGACACCTAAAATCCAAGTTTGTACATATTCTGGATACCACACCAGCACACTGACTGGCCCAAATAAATTTTGATGATGAGAAACGTAAACAACCGCTTCTGCATCACTCATTTGATGACCGTTTGAAACAGAAAAACGTGGCGTTACCATTCGCAATAACCTTCGTATTGTTTTATAAAACAACCCGTAGTTTTCTGTCATCGCTAGCGGGTCCCTCCTCGCACTGAAATTTCTTTCCGTTCCACAAGGCGCTTCCTTACTATCAACCCAATGAGAAGTTGCTTGGCAATGCGGAAAGAATCGTAAAATGTTTTATAATGCGTCGCGTGTTTCTCACCAAAATAAAGAGTCTGGATAGAGACTTCATGAACAGGAATGTTTTGCTGAACGGCGTACATGAGCATATTCATCTCGTACTCAAAACGTTCTCCCTTGAGCGCCAACAGCCAATCTAATTCTGACCGGCTAAATCCACGTAATCCCGTTTGTGTGTCCATGAGGTAGGTGCCAAAGAGCAACTTGAAGACACGGCTCGTCAACTTATTACCAAATGCATTCTTACTTGGAACATGCTCCTCGTTGAAGCTCCGCACACCGAGCACAATACCAGCTGGATCCTGCTCCAAGAAACGGCATAGAGCCAGCACATCCTCCACTGCATGTTGCCCATCCGCATCAGCTGTGACCACTGCTCTCAGTTCTGGTCGCTCTTCTTTTATATAGCGAAAGGCAGTCTTCAGGCCGCTTCCTTTTCCTTGGTTCACCTCATGAACCAAAACGGTACAGTTTTGGTTGGAAGCTAACGCATCAAAAATAGACTGGGTAGAAGCCAAACTACCATCATTGATGACAATAATATGCTGAATTCCCTGCGCCTTCAACTCTTCCACATATGGGATAAGCTCCGGCTCAGGATTATAAGTTGGAATGATTACTGCACAATGTTCAAACATAGCTGACCTCTTTTCTATCCTCTTCGGATTGAATTCACCTTCATCATATCATATTTTGAAGGGAGAATAGAAAACTAGCGTACGAGGGCAAAGTAACCAATCACAAGAACGCCTAAAACAATTCGATACCAGCCGAATGCCTTAAAGTCATTGTTTTGGATGTAACGCATCAAGAACTTAATCGCAATAATGGAAACTAAAAATGCTACAACCATCCCGGTTACTAAAATTACCATTTCCATCCCTGTAAAAGTAAAACCAAACTTTGCAAGCTTCAATGCGCTCGCTCCAAACATAACGGGAATCGAAAGGAAGAATGAATACTCAGCCGCAATGAAACGAGAGGTTCCCATTAGAATAGCTCCTAAAATGGTTGCTCCAGAGCGAGAGGTCCCAGGAATGAGCGATAAACATTGGAACAATCCAATGAAGAAGGCGGTACGGTATGACAATTGTTGGAACGTTTGAACGGTTCCGGTCTTCCCTTTGTTCATGTTCTCAACGACAATGAACAAGACACCGTAGACGATTAGCATAATAGAGACAACCCAGTAATTATAGAAATTTGCGTTTAACCAATCATCCAGTAATAATCCTAAAACCCCAGCTGGAAGAACCCCGATGACGACTTTGTACCAGATGTTCATCGTGTCTTTTCTCTCTTCGGTAGACTTCTTCGGTGAAAAGGGGTTTAACTTATGGAAGTAAAGCACCACCACTGCCAAAATGGCGCCTAATTGGATAACGACAAAAAACATTTCCTTAAAGGCAGCACTCACATTCAGTTGGATAAATTCCTCCACCAGTATCATATGTCCGGTACTGGATATTGGTAACCATTCTGTAATCCCCTCGACAATCCCGAGAATAATGGCTTTTAATATTTCAATCATCTGTATTTTATTCCTCCTTCATTTCAATAGTTTTATTTTACTAGACTCACTTTTAATTAGAAACCTATTTTCGTTATCTTAAGGTTTTTTGTAGGATTAGAAGAAAAAACAGACCCGAATACGCGCAATCGAGTCTGCTTTTAGTGAAACGGTTATTTCAAATTCACAAATACCATCATTTCTACATGGACGGTATCACTGTACTCATCTAACAAAATCCCCAGAACCGTTAACTGGACCGATTCATTTTCAAAAACAACCGTCATATCTTCTTGATTCAGCATATTGTTCCCCGTCATGTTATCGAAAACGTGATTGAACAACTCTTCAATGTCTGCCGTAATCAGAACTTCTCCAGCAGCATCTTCCAAGAGAAGAGTAAAGTACGGTTCGCTTTCTTCAACGGATAGAACTAATCCATCATTCAATTCGTAACGTCTGCCTTCACTATCTTGGTTGTTGACGAACACATTCACTAAATACTCTGTTCCTTCCAGAGGCACTACTCCTATTTCACCCCAGTTCAAGGAAGCATACCGTGCTTGCGGACTTTCCGGTCCTCCTATCTCGTACACCATTGGGAATCCAAATGTACGCTCAAAATTTGCATACGTGTCAAAATTTTCCGGCAGATAAGAAACGGTATCTATCTCGCCTATTTGTTCCAGATAACTTACACTGCGCGTGATGGTTACTTTCGCCTCGGTTGGCAGGTCACTTTGCGGCACAATTTCATTTTCTACTAGCAGCTCATACTCGGTTAACGTTTCCGTTAGGCGATTCCTTTGGTTATTACGAGCAACTGTGAAGGCATCACTCGGTGGCATGATGGAAATAAAGGCGAGCACCAACAAAACAGGCACAATCCAACCATTTTTCTTTGGTGAAAGGAAGCCGAAGATGATACCAGCGGCCGTTGCAAAAATTCCAAATAAAATCACGTAATACCGCCCATGGGTGATGCCGAGTTCTTGGATTTTCAAAACACTCGCCACCGTTTGCAACAGTACAATGGGAAGCATGATTTTAGGGAAAACCAATCGGAATAACTTACTAAAACGATGCTCCACGTTACAAACCAGCAAATACACAATGATGACAATCAGCGAGTAGGAAACCAGTAACGGCTCTAATAAGTTATCCGTCCAGAATTGGCCACTAATATTCAAAACTAAATACAATAGTAGAATTACGGTATAAATCGCGAGCAACGGAATCACAATATAGGTAAGGAGAACTTCCAAAAAGCGCGGCACTGTAAAATCCGCTTGTATTTTCTCTTCTATGATTGTCACGTGGCGGTAAACCGGCAACAAGGATAAGAAGTAAACGGGAGCAAACAAACACCAAATCAGGTTTGCAGCATGGGCAATAGCATTCGAATCGATCTCAAACAGGAGAACATTCATACTGGTAATAATCGCCGCCGCACCAATGAGCAACACTCCCGAGAAGAGAATCGTGACAAACAGTGCCTTAAAGAACGCTAAGAAATTCTGATGAAAGTATAAATGGTCATTCTTAATCGTTGGAATCCAGACAATCGCGATAAACAGAGCAAACAACAAAACGATGGAACGGATGGAGTAACCTAGTGGAATATTTTCCACATTGGGAATGGTCCAGTAGTAGAGAAACGTTAGAACCCCCGACGCACCTACCAACAACCACCGATGTGCGGGCCGATCAAAAAAGCGTTCATATACATGTTGCGCTGCGATACTCCCCATTACTCCTGTCAAAAAAGTGAATAGCAGTCTCATATAAGAGTCTACGGATGATTCGATGATGAATGCATTTAAGATTACTACTCCAAAAATCCATAACATGGTTACCGGGTAGCGTTTGAAAGACTGACTCATTCCAGCCAAGTGACTAATCGTACGGTTCCAAATATTCATTTGAAAAACCCCCTTTTTCTTAGCCTACTCTTTCTTTTATTATACTACGAAATGACTGATATAAGAAAATTGAAGGGAGAACTTCTCTCATCAAACTTTTGTCTATTTTATTTTAATCTCTTTTTGATTTTAAGCATTTTTTTGTTACCTGAATAATTCATAGTTTTTCTAAAATGCTCTCTAAGCGTTGTTCCAACACTGTTTTTTGTTTAGTTATCCGACAC
>NZ_JARBEA010000045.1 GCF_028863945.1 Jeotgalibaca caeni
TGTATTGCCATCCCTATTATACTCCTGCACGTGATTTTCCGTCATGGCATAGAACGCGGAGCGTTCATAAAGTTTTTTGTGCTTATTTTACTTCTTTTTGTTGAGTAGCTAATAAGTCGCGGATCTCCATCAAGTATTGTTCAGCAGCAGGGATCTCAGCCGCAACTTCCTGGACATCCATTTCTGGATTCTTCCGTTTGAATGTATTGGCGGCTTTAATAATTAGAAAGAGGACGAGAGCAATAATTACAAAGTCAATAATGGCTTGGATAAAGTTTCCATAACGAAGCGTGGCCGTTCCGACTTTTATTGCTAAGTCTTCGATTGATGCTTGAGAAGTTAGTGCCACAATAATAGGGGAGATTAAATCCTCCACTAATGAATTAACGATGCCTGAGAACGCTGCACCGATAATGACCCCGACGGCTAAATCTAACACATTTCCTCGCATAATAAACTCTTTGAATTCTCTAATCATTGGATGTACTTCCTTTCCATTTTAAGTATGGGCTTGGTGTATAGTCATTCACGGCTATGGTTGGCGGTTGTTTCATCACGAGACGAGCGAGCTGGTATCCAATAAACGGTCCTGTCGTGAGTCCTGACGAACCCAGACCGCTTGCGACCAAGAGTTGCGGGTGGTTCGGTAATTCGCCGAAGAACGGACTGAAATCGGACGTATAAGCCCGGGTGCCGACTTTTTCTTCTAGGAGGATAGCATTTTCTAATCGTTTGAATAATTGCTGTCCTTGTTTGATTAACGAATCAGTTACCGTTTGATCCAAGATGAGGTCATAACCTTTGTCATTTTCATGGCTGGCGCCCACAATGACCTTTCCTTCACCCAGCGGCAAAACATCTACTTCTCCTTCCGGCATAACAACCGGCAATGAACCATTCTCATAGTCATCTGTTTGGAGGACCACGAGTTGACCTTTTTGACCGCGAATATCCACTTCCCATCCTAGTGGTTTGAGAAGTTGAGGCAGCCAAGCTCCGACAGCTAAGATGATGGTGTCAAAATGTAGTTCTTCTATACTCGTTTGAATAGTGGATTGCTCGGTGAGGGTAACAGCTTCTTGGCGCACGGTTCCTCCGTTTTTGGTTACGTATGTTAATAATGAACGAACCAACTCACTCCCATCAACGCGTGCACCACCCGATACATGAAGTGCATGTTCTTGGGTCTGCAAGGTAGGCAACCATTCTCTCAGCGATTCTTGATCCAGAATGGTCAAGTCACCAATTTCTGGAGCTTGTTCCCGCCTTTTCAAGCCCAATTGATATTGCTCCTCGGTTGATGCAGCCTTCTTCTTCAATAAAATAGCGCCCGATTTTCGGTAGAAGGAGGTAGAGGCGCCATCAGCGGCTAAATCTTCGATGAGCTGCTGATAAAATGCCGCTCCACCAGCGGCCAACCGGTACCAAGCCTTGTTTCGCCGCTTCGATAACCAAGGGCAAATGATTCCTGCTGCGGCCGAAGTTGCTTGCCCGGTCCCTTCGTCAAATACAGTCACAGCATGCCCGCCGCAAGTGAGATAATAGGCAGCAGTGGCGCCAACAATCCCACCGCCAATAATTGCGATTGATTCTGTCATTCAGTGTGTACTCCTTTTCTTCTTCTTCCTTCTATTATAGAACGAATAGGCAAGAAGTGACAAATTCCTCATGAAGATGGAACTTGTCACTGCAATTTATTCCCCGGTTGTGCCGCGAATTTGGCCTTCTCCAAGGACAATGTATTTATAAGAAGTTAATTCTTTCAGTCCCATTGGCCCACGTGCGTGCAATTTCTGCGTACTAATCCCAATTTCGCCACCAAGACCAAAACATCCGCCATCTGTAAAGCGAGAGGAAGCATTGACGTAAACAGCTGCAGCATCAATATCTGCTAGGAAATTTTGTGCAATTTGGTAGTCATCCGTCACAATAATTTCGGAATGACCAGTTGAATGCGTTTCAATATGTTCAATAGCTGCATCATAATCGGAAACAACTTTTACAGCTAGGATGAAGTCAAGAAACTCCGTGTCGTAGTCTGCTTCTGTTGCCGGAACAGCGCTTGGCAAGATAGCCCGTGTTGCTTCATCGCCGCGAATTTCTACTTGGTATGGTGCGAGTGCTTCCGCAAAAACAGGCAGGAACTCTTCTGCTACTGCTGCATGGACTAATAAGTTCTCGATCGCATTACATACAGAGGGGTGGTCGCATTTTGCATTTACTAAAATACGAGTTGCCATCGCCAAGTCAGCTGTTTGGTCGACATAGAGATGACAGTTCCCAACACCCGTTTCGATAACCGGTACCGTTGCGTTCCGCATCACGTTCTGGATCAAACCAGCACCGCCACGGGGAATCAGACAATCCAAGTAATCATTCATCCGCATGAATTCACCTGCTAACTCACGGGAAGGATCGGTAATTAATTGGATGGTTTCTTTTGGCAAGTTTACCGAAACAAGTGCTGCTTGCAAGGCTTTTAGAATCGCTTGGTTAGAAGCTAGTGCTTCTTTTCCACCGCGCAAAATAACCGCATTCCCAGATTTGAAGCAGAGCGCTGCCGCGTCCGCGGTAACGTTTGGACGGGACTCATAGATGATTCCAATCACGCCTAAAGGAACCCGTTGCTTCCCAATCAGTAGTCCATCTGGAGATGTGTTCATCTCTTCAATTTGTCCTACTGGATCAGGGAGCTGTGCGATTTGGCGGATGCTGTCTGCCATGCCTTTTATGCGCTCAGGCGAGAGCGTCAAGCGCTCAATCATCGGTGTAGCCAATCCTTTTTCTTTTGCGTTCTCAATATCGGTTGCATTAGCAGCAAGAATTGCTGTCTCTTGCTCGTATAGAGCTTGCTCCATCGCAAGGAGCGCTTGGTTTTTTTGGTTTGTTTTTGTTTTACGCAGCAAATTCGCTGCTTTCTTTGCTTGTTGTCCCATTTCAACTAACAATGGATTCATCATTCGTTCCTCCTTAAACATCTTGACGAGGGGTGAAGTAGGTGCCGATTTCTTTTCCAGCTAAAATTTCAAATAAAATGTTTGGGTCCTCCGATTTAGCCAATACCATACTTTGTTGGTGAGCCAGTAGGTGACTCGCTGCTTTCAGCTTGGTCTGCATACCGCCTGTCCCAAAAGACGATCCTTCTCCACCCGCACGTGCCATTTCTTCTTCACCGACTTCATGGAGGACTTGATACAAGGTAGCGTCCGCATGTTTGGTCGGGTTCTTGTCAAAAAATCCTTCTACATCCGAGAGCATAATTAATAAATCAGCTTTTGTAATCACTGCAACGATGGCAGAAAGCTGATCGTTATCACCAAATTTTGTCTCATGTTCCAGTTCATCAACAGCAACCGTATCGTTTTCGTTCACGACCGGGATAATTCCCATGCTGATCAGTGTCTCAAAGGTATTCGTTACGTTTTTCTGGCTCTCCGGGAATTCCACAACGTCCCGTGTTAACAATACTTGTCCAACGGTTTGGTTGTAGTGGGAGAAGAATCTGCTGTATAGATTCATCATTTCACTTTGTCCGACTGCTGCAACGGCTTGCTGCCCGCGAATCGTCTTCGGTCGCTCCGAAAGAAATAGTTTGTCCATACCAACACCGATTGCCCCTGAAGAAACCAACACGATTTCTTTACCTGCTTTATTTAATGAGCTCAGTACATATGCCAGGCGGTCGAATTGTTGGTAGTTTACTGTTCCGTCTGCCTTCATCAATGAGCTCGTGCCAATCTTGACAACAATCCGTTTGCTCGTCAAGATTCGCTCTCTATTACGTTCCATGATCATTCCTCTTTTTCACAATAGGTTATTGCCTATACTACCATGTATTTGCCCAAATGATAAGGATAAATCATTGCAGAAAGTGAGCGAGCATTTTATAATACAAGTAAGCAGGGGAATCACTTTTTTCATTTCAATAAAAATGAGGAGGCGATCGTATGGCGGTACAGAAGCAACAACAAACAGGTTACCTAGCAGTATGCTCCCTTGCGACAATAAGATATGAAATCAGCTGTGCACAAAAGTAGTTCTTTTGTGCACTTTTTTTGTGGAGAAGGGAGCTGCATTGCGTATGAACGGTCAAAATGAAAGAAGGCTCTTATTGCGGAAGTCTTTCCCAGCCCATGCCTTAGAGGTACCTGTTATCCGGTATACGCATTTCTTTCCACGGCGTAAGAAACCGCCTGATCATAGATGCAGACCGAATCAATGACATTATAAAGGTGGGGTTTATCATGAATAAACGTAGAATGGAGCAGCGATGTCACGACCGTTTACGGTAGAAAGGCAGTGTGATCCAACATCTCCCTCGCCTGGGGTAAAGGGCACCCTTGAAATAATCAGCTAACGACATACAAAGAGACCCACAACGTTCAAAAAACGCATGTCGGGTCTCTCTTTTTGTTAGGTTTATTCCAGTAAGCCTGCTTCCATCAAATACTGCCGAGCCACTTTTTCCGGCGTTTCTTCGCCAACATCCACTTGATAATTCATCTCGCGCATCTCATCATCGGTGATGAGACCAGCTAATTGATTGAGAATTCCTGCTAGTTCGGGATACTCGGTCAATGTTTCCTGTCGCAACAAGGGAGCACCTTGGTAGGGTGGGAATAAACGCAGGTCGTCTTCTAAAACGACTAACTCATGCCGTGCCAATTCACTATCCGTGCTATAAGCATCAATCAGGTTTATCTCCCCATTGGCAATTGCTTCGTAGCGAAGTTGGGGCTCCATGGTGCTTAGGTTTGGGAATGAAATGCCGTATACTTCTTGAATTCCTAGGTAGCCGTCTTGTCGGTCGCTAAATTCCAACGTGAATCCCGCCTGAATATCATTCGTAATCCCCGCCAGGTCAGAAATCGTTTCTAATTCATATTCCTCCGCCAACTCTTTTGTCACAGCTAGTACATAGGTATTATTGAAGTCCATCGGTTCGAGCAAGGTCAAGTCATACTCCGTTGCCAACCCGTCCTTAGCTTGCTGATAGACCGTTTCCTCATCTAAATTAGCTAAATCTTCGTTCAAGAACGTAGAGAGAACAGTACCAGTGAATTCGGGGTAAAGGTCTACCTGACCAGAACGAAGCGCATTGAATACAAATGTTGTTTTGCCAAAGTTTGGCTCCACCGCAACTGTCAGGTCAGAATGCTCTTCAATCAGCAGCTTGTAGATGTTCATCAAAATTTCAGGTTCCGTTCCAAGTTTTCCTGCGGCAGTTAGATCGTCTTCCTCTAGCAGGAAGGGCACCAGAATCAATGAGATCATTGCGAGTGCGGTCGCGCCTAAAATAAAGGCGGATTTTTTTACAGAGATACGTTGCAAAAGACCGATGAAACCATCAAATAAGATGGCTAACAAGGCAGATGGAATGGCACCCAAAAGAATCAGGGTATTATTTCCGCGGTCGATTCCCAGTAAGATGAGGCTGCCCAATCCGCCAGCACCAATCAGAGCTGCAATTGTCGCGGTTCCAATAATCATCACCATCGCTGTTCGAATACCTGCGATAATGATGGGCATAGCGAGGGGAAGCTGTACTTTCATTAGTTTCCGCTGCCGATTCATTCCCATGGCATCTGCTGCTTCTAGTAAGGCAGGATCGATTTCTGAAAGGCCGGTATAGGTGTTCCGCAGAATCGGTAGCAGTGCATAGACGACTAAGGCAATAATAGCAGGAACCGTACCGATACCTACCAACGGAATCAAGAGTCCCAAAATCGCCAGAGAAGGAATGGTTTGAAAGACAGCCGTTACTTGGATAATCGGACTAGCGATTTTTTTGTGATTGGTGAGGAAAATGCCTAATGGAACGGCAATGACAATCGCAATTAACAGAGCAATCATGGAAAGTTGAATGTGTTCAACGAAAGCTGTTCCTAAGTCACCACTGCGTTCTTGGAAGGTTTGAAGGAGTGTATTCATTGTGCCACCTCTAATCCTTCTTGTGCCAAGTAAGCGAGTAGCCCTTGCTGCGTCACTTCACCAGCACCTTGAATCGAGACAATGGGACGCTGCGAGAGAAGTTGAACCAACGTTTCCACCGATTCCTCCATGGATAGAATGGGAGAGGAACCAGATGTCGCTTCTTGACTAAAGCCCGCTTCCACTAAGTGCCTGATTTTGACTGCTTCCTTGTAGTTTGGCAGCCCTGTTTGAAGAAATTCCCGCACAAAATCATTCTTCGGCTGCTCCAGGATTTCTTGAGGTGTGCCAATCTGTTCGATTTTCCCATGGTTCATTAAGCAGATTCGGTCTCCTAACTGTATTGCTTCTTGCATATCGTGGGTAACAAAAACAATCGTTTTTTGCAACTTCCGCTGTAATTCGGTAACATCTTTCCGCAGTTGATGGCGGCTAATGGGATCCAGCGCGCTGAACGGTTCATCCATCAAAATAATGTCAGGATCTGCCGCTAAAGCCCGGATGACCCCGATCCGTTGCTGTTCTCCACCAGACAGAGCAGAAATTTCCCGATTCCGGTACTGCTCTGGATCAAGCCCAACGGTCGTAAGTAATTCCGTTACTCGCTCGCGCATTTTTTCTTTGGGCCACTTTTTCATTTCCGGAACGACTAGGATGTTCTCCTCCACGGTCATATTGGGAAAGAGGGCGATTTGTTGGAGAACATAGCCCATATTCCAACGTAATTCCTGTAAGTTAAAGTCGCTAATGGGTTTCCCGTTGACTTCAATCCAGCCAGAGGTTAAAGGAATCAGCCGATTAATCATTTTGAGAGTAGTCGTTTTTCCGCTACCACTAGGTCCGATTAATACGAAAAACTCACCATCGTTAATTTGTAAGTTAATCCCAGAAACAACTGGCTGACCAGGTGTGTACTCTTTGGATACATCGGTAAATTGAATCATAGGAGCCTCCTAGACCTTTATTTTTATCATAACAGAAAATATAAAAACAGCTATTATTTTGGCACCCATCCGAAACACGGTATAATAAAAGGAGAAGCATAAAAAGAAGGAGGATTTCCTATGACACATAAAAATCGCCATGTATTGGGTTGTTATGACACGTTGAACGAGGTAGTGGACGTGATTCGTTACTTGAAGGAGAAGGGATTTACGAATGAAGAGATTACGTTGGTAACGAGGGAAGATTATGTGCCGCAGTATGCCAACCGTACCGATGTTTCCTTCAGCACGGAAGAAGAAGTAATGAGTGAAGCAGAACCAAGCGAGGAAGAAACGATTTGGGAGAGAGTAGCCGGTACTTTTTCTGTGGAACGTCATACGAATACACCGCACACACCCGATTACCGTACCGATGATGATCCACTCTATGCGTATCAAGACAATTTGGACCGCGGCTGTGTAGTAGTTTTGGTGGACGGACTGAAACACGAGCGGATTCAAGAGGAAGAACCAGCGAATCAAGAAGAAGTGGTTGAGCCGGATCCAACGTCCCTACTAGATGCGACCGACGCGATGCGTTCGAACGTCATCATGTCAACAGGGTCAGACTCCGTTATAGACAGCGGGATTGCGCCAGAAGTGGTAGATGAAGGGAACTTACATGATCATGATTCCCATACAGAATGAAAGTAGGTGGAGTTTATGAGAAGGAACGACCCTTCTACATGGATTACGAAAATAGTTTGGCTAGCTG
The DNA here is from genome assembly GCF_028863945.1 of Jeotgalibaca caeni. Classification (GTDB taxonomy): domain Bacteria; phylum Bacillota; class Bacilli; order Lactobacillales; family Aerococcaceae; genus Jeotgalibaca; species Jeotgalibaca caeni. Next base: position 7,630 of record NZ_JARBEA010000045.1, read on the forward strand.
GGTTAGTTCTATTGATATGGGGCCGCACCTATTTGAATGAGCAAGTCTTGTGGCGTCTCTCATCTGGAAGAGAAGGCGTCATCCTCGTTACTTGGATTTACTTTTTGATTCCATTTCTAACGGGACTCTATTTATCTCTCTTGCTCATCTGGAGTGACTTCAGAGTGCAAGACTTTTCTCTTTTCGTCGTTATTTTACTGCCATCGCTCTTCTTCTCCCTTGCGTGGCCATTGATGCGGACGGTTGATTTCTCGAAAATGCCCTATCTACTCGTTCGATTGATCGGAATTTTAGGAGCAAATGAAATTCTCCCCTTGGTAGCAGGGTTCACGCTCTTGCCAAGCCTACGAATTGGACAACCAACTCGGAAGAGAAGACGATAAAAGGGAGTACAGGGAAAAAAATTTCCTGAGCTACCCACAATGATCGGAAAATGGGTAGCTCAGAGAAAAAATAATTCTGAGCTACCCTCTTTAATGGAAAAGTGGGTAGTTCAGAGCTGAAAAAATTCTGAGCTACCCTTTTTACCTCCTCCATAGCAAAAAAAGCAGCCCCACTCGGAGGCTGCTTTTTCAAAGGAGTTGTTCTTTACTTGGAGGAGCAAAGAATAAAAAGATTGTTTGTGATTGGCTTACTATTATAATAACCGCTAATTATGAAGAAATTATGAAAGGTTTGTAATGTTTTTTAGAAATATTCCTTCCTACACGCTCTTGGGTGGAAATGGTATACTGAATGTAGCAAAAGGTAGGAGGAGTTTCTTAATGAAAATTGCATTAATCGCCCATGATCGTAAAAAAGATTTGATGATTCGACTTTGTACGGCCTATCAGCCGGTTTTAGAAAAGCATGAATTATATGCAACTGGTACAACTGGACTTCGCATCCAGGAAGCAACGGGTCTAGAGATTCACCGTTTCAAATCCGGTCCTCTCGGTGGTGACCAACAAATTGGTGCGCTGATTTCCCAAAATGAAATGGATCTCGTCATCTTCCTGCGTGACCCACTGGCTGCCATGCCGCATGAACCAGACGTAACTGCATTGATTCGTTTGAGTGATGTGTACGAAATTGCGTTAGCAACGAATATTGGTACTGCCGAAGTATTGCTTCGCGGAATGGATGCTGGTTACTTAGACTGGCGCCGTTTCTACAATACAGAGGAAAAAGACGATTTAACTCCTGGATACTAATGAAAAAGAACTCTAGTCACTCTGTTAAGAGTGGCTAGAGTTCTTCTGTGTTTATAAATCAATTGGTTTTCCGCCAGTAACACCGTAGATTTGACCAGTGATGTAGCTTGCTTCATTTGATGCGAGCAACACATAAACAGGCGCAAGTTCTACTGGTTGGCCCGCACGTCCGAGTGGGCTGTTTTGTCCAAAAGTAGGAATTTGTCCGTCTAGTTTTCCGTTATCCAGTTGGAGCGGTGTCCAAATTGGTCCCGGTGCAACCCCGTTCACGCGCACTCCTTTTTCAGCAAAGTAGGCCGATAGAGAGACCGTGAAGTTGCTTACGGCACCATTTGTCGCTGCGTAATCCATTAATGGTTCGCTTGGATCGAAGGATTGTACTGAGGTGGTGGTCACAATCGCGCTTCCAGGTTCTAGATAGTTTTCTGCAGCCTTCACAGTTTCAAACATACTGATAATATTTACCTTAAATGTATCTTCCACTTGCTTGATGGTTAAGTCGCTTAGGGAAGGTTGGGCAATTTGTTGGGCGGCATTGAGTACCAAGATGTCCAGAGCGCCAAATGCTTCTACGGTTTTTTCCACGATTTCTGTAGCAGCACCATCTTCGCGCAAGTCATAAGGGAGCAGTAAAGCTTTTCTGCCTTCCTTTTCAATCAATGCTTTCACTTCATTGGCATCCTCTTCTTCACCAGGGAAGAAGTGAATCGCCACATTAGCACCTTCACGGGCATAAGCAATCGCAGCGGCACGGCCGATTCCTGAATCGCCTCCTGTAACCAAGGCATTGCGTCCTTCTAGACGGTTATATCCCTTGTACGATTCTTCTCCACAATCCGGCTTCGGCATCATTTCATTCTGTAATGCTGGAGTATTCTGTTCTTGTTCCGGAAACTTCTCTGTGTAATATAGTTTACGTGGGTCGACTAAATTTGGGTTTCCCATAAAAACTCATCTCCTCTATTGGTTTTGTTCTTACATCTATTAGGATAACAAGAGAAAAAATGAAACGCTATTGAAACGCATTTTCCAAAGGTTCCTTTTTCTCAAAAATAGGTGGTTTTGCTATAATATAGAAAACTTGAAAGGAGTTGCCTTTATGATTGTGTGGAGTGGAAAGGGAATTTTTACGGTTCTATCGCTTGTGCTAGGCTTTGTTACCTTAGCTATATTAGAGCCGATCATCCCGATTGTAAGAACGCTTGGGGCAGGGTTTGTATTTTTAGTTGCTGGAGGATTCAATCACTTGTTCTTAAAGGTAGTTCCATTTACCAAAGTGCACCCAGATCGCAGCTTTGTGGATCAAGAAACAGGGCAGGTTTTACGTGTGAGCGATGAAGGTTCCTTGTTTTCTCCGTCGTTTCTTTGTTTTCTAACTAAACTTTCTAGATAGTCATCTTCTGGCGTATGCGAGTGAAGATGATTATTTTTTTGTTTATAAGGTATAATCAAGATAGGGACAGAATTACGATAAGGGAGTGGGTAAGAGTGACAGTAACGATGGGCTTTATAGGATTTGGTAAAAGTACGAACCGGTACCATTTGCCGTACCTTTTGATTCGCGAGAATATGCGTGTAAAAACCATTTATAATCGTCGGCGCAAACCGGAATGGGAAGAGGAGTATCAAGGAAGTGAGATTTATTTCACTGACCAGTTGGACGAATTACTGGATGACCCAGAAATTCAGTTTGTTTCCATTACTACACCACCTGCAAGCCACTACGAATTTGCGAAACGTTGCCTCGAGAAGGGAAAGCATGTGCTCGTAGAAAAGCCGTTCGTAACGAACCTAGTAGAAGCTGAAGAATTGCTAAAGCTGGCTAAGAAAAAGGGACTCGTTTGCATGCCCTTCCAGAATCGCCGCTTTGACAGTGACTTCTTGACGGTGAAGGAAGTACTGGCGAACGATTGGCTAGGAGAACTGGTTGAAATCGAATCGCATTTCGACCGTGATCGCCCAGAAGACTCGGATGCACCCGGTGAATACTATGATGGAGCCTTTTATGGGCTAGGTGTCCATATGTTGGATCAGGTAATTTCCCTCTTTGGCGTACCCGACTCCGTCACCTATGATATTCGGACGCTACGCAACAAACGTAATCCAGACGACGCATTTGAAGTACAGCTGTTTTACGGAAATTTGAAGATTATTTTGAAAATGAGCCACCTAGTAAAGGTTCCTACGCCGAAATTTATTCTGCATGGGAAGAAAGGGAGCTTCTTGAAGTATGGAATTGACCAGCAAGAAGACCATTTGAAAGCAGGGATGATGCCAGGCGATGAAGGATTTGGACTAGATCCGGTTGAATCCTACGGGCGAGTCGCCTATGACGATGAGAATGGAACGCGACAGGAAGAGACGGTTCCAACTGTATTAGGTGACTACGGCCAAGTATACGATTTCATGTACGAGGCTATTGTGAATGGGGAAGATAAGTTAGTCTCCGATGAAGACATTCTGACAACAATGAGAATTTTAGAGGAGGCTTTTAATAGCCCGAACCCTAAAATCGTTTCTTTCAAAGACTAAAAAACTGGAAGTGCCCGTTACGGGTGCTTCCAGTTTTTAATAGGTTAGGCTTGTTTTTTCGCCAAGATAAGTTTGGTTGCTTCCATGAAGAGGACGGCTCCGATTGCCAATCCCAGAGAGATCAGGAGTTGCGACCAACCAAAGCTTCCTGGAATGGAGAAAATACCACGTACAGCAGGCAAGAGTGTGAGTCCGTACAAGGTTCCAGACAAGGCTACTGCCCAAAGAATCGCTTTGTTCGAGAAGAATCCAGCTTGAACAGCGGTTTGGGAATTAGAACGTGCTGGGAAACTTTGCAAGGTACGAGAGAGAATCAACGTCGAGAATGCCATCGCTATACCCATTTCTGGCGAAGATTGGGAACCAATAAACTGAGCCAGAATAACAGCTGCTGCGATTAAAATACCACGGTAGAGAACGGACACGAAGGTTTCTCCAGAGAAAATTCCTTCCTTTGGATTACGAGGCTTCCGCTTCATCACATCTGGCTCGCCTTTTTCCATTCCGAGAGCAATCGCTGGGAAGGAATCGTTCACTAAGTTGATGAAGAGAAGCTGAATTGCTGTGAAGGGGCTAACCCAATTCATGATTAACGCAAACACGATGGCAATAATCGCACCGAGGTTACCGGCAAACAAATAAGCGACCGCTTTTTTGATGTTGGCATAAACGTTTCGTCCAACTTCAACAGCTTGTACGATGGAGACAAAGTTATCATCGGTTAAGACCATAGCTGCAGCATCTTTTGCGACGTCGGTTCCGCTTCCCATGGCGATCCCAATATCCGATTGCTTCAAGGCGGGGGCGTCATTGACACCGTCTCCTGTCATCGCGGAAACATGTCCTTTGTTCTGCCATGCGCGTACGATACGGATTTTATTTTCTGGTGAAACACGTGCGTAGACGGATACTTTTTCCAGAATCAAATCTAGTTCGCGCTCGCTTAAGTTATCCAACTCGCTACCAGTCAGGGCGATATCACCTTCTTCAGCAATCCCAATGTCTGTGGCGATGGCTTGTGCGGTCGTTTTATGGTCACCGGTAATCATGAGGGTCTTGATTCCCGCACTTTTTGCTGAAGCAACGGCATCATAAACAGCTTCGCGTGGCGGGTCAATCATCGCCATCAATCCAACTACGATAAGGTCTTCTTCTGTAGCAAAGGATAGTTCTTCTTGATCCTTCAATGGCTTGTAGGCCATTGCCAGAACACGAAGTGCACGTTTAGAGAAAGCTTCATTTTGATTTTGAAGCTCAGCTAATCGCTCTTCGTTGAGCGGCAGCACTTCTCCGTCTATAAGAATATGGGAGCTGCGGTTGAAGACAACGTCTGGTCCACCTTTTGTCAGCATCAAGCGTTGTCCGTCAATGGTGTGGACGGTAGACATCAGCTTTCGGTCAGAGTCAAAGGGTAGTTCTGCTTCACGCTGGAACATGTCGCGCAGTGTTTCAAACGATTGGTTGACCTGATTACTGAAGGAAACGAGAGCCACTTCAGTAGGATCTCCAATTTCTTTTCCATCTTTTGTAATGCTTGCATCATTTGCTAGAACAGCAATTTGTACGAAACGACTTTCGTCCGTAGACCAAGTAGCAGGATCTGCGTTAAAGGAACCGGTCGAACCATTCGGCAAGTAATAATCCACGACAGTCATTTTGTTTTGCGTCAGTGTACCTGTTTTGTCGGTTGCGATGATGCTCGTTGAGCCTAGTGTCTCTACTGCCGGCAATTTACGGATCACGGCATTCTTTTTCGCCATTTTTTTAGTTCCTAACGACAAGACAATCGTTACAATCGACTGCAAGGCTTCTGGAATAGCTGCGACCGCAACCGCGACGGCAAACATAAAGGCTTGCAGAAGAGCAGGTCCGACTGCTTGCGAACCTTCTAAGAAAATACGAGCTACTTGGATCCCCAAAATCACAACGGACAAAGCGAGGATTCCCAATCCCAGTCTTTTACTGAAATGATCCAGGTTCCGTTGTAACGGCGTTTGCTGGGATTCAGCACTGTTTAGCAAATTCGCGACCTGACCAATTTCTGTGTCATTCGCAGTTTCTGTCACTACATAAGTGCCGCGTCCATATACAACGAGGGAACCGCTATGCACCATATTGATACGGTCACCAACCGGCACAGCACCACTAATGTCCATTACCTCTTTCTCAACAGGATCGGATTCCCCAGTCAGCATTCCCTCATCGACTTTCAAGGAACCTTCTTCTAACAAACGTCCATCAGCTGGTACATGGTCACCTGCTTCTAGAAGTACCACGTCCCCAGGGACAAGCTCACGAGCAGGGATTGTGGTTTTCAATCCATTACGGATGACTTTCGCTTCTGGAGCGGAGAGTTGTTTTAGTGCATCCAAGGAACTTTCTGCCTTCCTCGTTTGAACAACACTCACGATAGAGTTTACCAACAACACTGCAAAAATAATAAGTGACTCTACCGCATGACCCATTACCATTTGAATGGAGGCAACAACCAGAAGGACCAGTACCATCGCATCCTTAAAGGTGTCGAGAAACAGTTTGACGAACGAATCTTTTTCCTTCGCCTGCAACTCGTTATAGCCATGTGTAGCTAAACGTGCTTGAGCTTCCTGATCAGCCAGACCTTGCGGGGAACTACTCAAATCCGCTAAAATTTTTGTTAATGACTTTTGATAAGTAGCAAGACGATTTTCTTTTTCTGGCATCGGTGGTTGTGGGGCATGGTGGTTACGAGTTTTTATTTTTTTGTGTACATTCTGTTTTTCCATTTATCAATCTTCCCTTTTTTATTAGTTTTTATTGTTTAATTTTTATTTTACTTCTGTTTACGGTTCCGCCGTAGACACCTCCACTTGGCTAATTGGGGAATAAAAAAAGAGACTCATGCACGCACTCATCCTGAAATGGATGAATGGGCATAAGTCTCACTATTTAAGGCAAGTCCAGATGACTTTCGTCAACTTATTGTTGGTACTTGCTACAGCTGTAGCTGCTAGTTACTCCCTCACGGGCCACGTATTAAGTTCTTTCATAATATAAAGGATGTGTCACAAAATTGCAAGTAAAAATATGGATATGAGCAAAAAAATTTTTCTAAGCTTCCCGATTACGACGAATCTAGCTTTTTTTGAGATTGTAAACCCTTTAATAAAAGTAGATAATAGACATAATGACGAATGAGGAGAGTAAATCCATGAAAAAATGGGCGCAATTATTTATGTTAACCGGAACCTTGATTAGTTTAACCAGTTGCAAGAAGAGCGAAGGAACGGTAGAAGCAGTCGGACAAGAAACAGAGAAGCAAGTTTTTTCTTATCTGGATGCGTTGACGAAAGCTGAAAAAACAGCTTACGAACGCTTTTTTAAGGAAAAAAATATTCAGGCTCTGGAAGCGTTCGCACCTGAAAAAATTATAGTTATTTATCTGCACTCTGTAGTAATCGATGACGTAGAAGCGATTCGCGCCCTCACTTATAATGACGGAACTCTCCCATATCTTGACCTTTTCCGAGAAACATATTATACAAAAGGATGGTCCCAACAAGAGGCAGACGCGACCTTAGATTACCGATTCTATGACGAAATAAAGATACAAGATGAAAATAAAACAGAAGACAGCGTGACCGCAGAAATACAAATAACCTATGGCCTTCGAACAAACGCCACCTTATATACCTTAAAAAAGCAGGAGAACATCTGGAAGTTGGACATTTGGCAAGGTATGGCTGAATAAATTTACATCTATGCAGAACCACAATCCAAACAACCATACATAAAAATTAGGTATTCTATGAGAGTGCGCTTGGTGACTTTGAATCGTTCATTGAATAACCATTCAATTCCTGTATATATGACAGATCCAAGGACGCAGTCACCTTTATGAAAACGGAGGAGGAAATAAATGAAAATTGACATACCTCCAAAAGAAGGAAGCGAAAGTGTTTTTGGCTCATGATGTTACGAGGAACAAAAGACCGAATTCAACCGCAGAATAAAAAATCAATTGACGATGTTTCTCCAGATGGCAGGGGTGTCCTATTCTCTGGAGATTGAGTGAAGGAAGGTAGTAAAGTGGAAGCTTCGAAATTGTGGAACAATTTTATAGAACAGTATCCCCAGTACCAAAATCAGACTTACGAATCTTGGAGTTACGGCGCAGCCCCAGATGAACTGGCGACCTTAACCTTAAACGGGACAAAAACCGCCACGGCTTCCGGTTACGAGTTATATGGAATCGAAAACGAACCTTTGCCGGAAGTTGGAGAGTTCAATGTGATTTTAGACGGGCAAGACAATGCCATCTGTATCACCCGCACGACAAAAGTTTATGTGGTTCCTTTCAAAGAAGTAACCGAAAGCCATGCATTCAAAGAAGGAGAAGGCGACCGTTCCCTTGCGTATTGGCGGAGAGTCCATATCGAATTTTTCGAAAAAGCTTATCAAGAGGGGGGCATCTCTTTCCAGCCTGACTCGAAAGTTGTTTGTGAAGAATTTGAACGGATTTTCCCGGAGATGAACGATGGAAATTAGGAAAGCAATTCTAGCCGATGCAGCGTCCATCGCGAAAGTACAAGTAGATAGTTGGAGAACCACGTATCAAGGGATCGTATCGGAAGAGTTCTTATCTGCTATGAGTTACGAAGACAGAGAACAAAAGTGGAAGAATAGCATCCCCGATCAAGCGGGGAAGATATAAGAGGGCTCTATTAAAAACGTAAGTAGAATCGGCGTTGGACGATTTTACCTACGTTTTTTGGTGTGAAGAAAGACTCCAACATTTGGAAAGTGGAGGTCTTACATTTGAGCGATTCCATGTAACAGTATAACAAAAAGAGTACTGAAAACAGTGAGTGTACCAAGAAGCAATGCAAAGCAGCGATTATTGCGAAACTCCCTGATTGTCCAGAATCCCGCACCAAGTAGGAGAATGATCCAGATAAAAGTAAAGAGAAAGTCTGCTATCACAGTAGGCAACAACAAATATACGCCAAATAGATAGAATAGCCAGTTAACAATCACAGCGCTAAAGGATGTCCTTGATCCTTGATAGGGAGTAGGTTGTTGTCTCCAAGTGAAGACATTCAGTATGACTAGCCCCAAAAATAAAAGCCCTGAAACAGGCATCAAAATCATGGTCAAACTCATCATGATCCCACCTCTCTTTGCTTACAGTATAACCGAAGCAAAAGAGCGAAAAACGATTAACATAAAATTTGGACAAATCTTAAGGAGTGTGGTTTTTGGTCTCTCATAGATCGACTTAAGGAAATGGAGATGAACTTCTAAATATCCTGGAAAAAAGAAAACTTTCGATTAGTGAAGTGATTGATATCTTCATCAATGCGATGGATACCAGAATGTTAATTTTAGCGGAGGGATTGATCAACATGGAGAAAAAAATTAAGGAATTGATGCTTGAATCAGTATGGAAACGAGCTATTATTATTGGATTAGTAATAGCAATTGGTTTTGGGGGAGGGTATTTAATTTCTCAGAACACACCTTCTATCTTCAACCTTTCACCGCAGTGGCTGTTGCTCATTGGCGTAAGCTTAGGACTTTTCATGGGATATGTACTTGGAATTTTGAGGGGGATTCTCCGGGTAGTGAATGTTACTCAAAGGGAAGACGTTATTTTACCTACAGGCAGACTGAGATTTGATGGAGTAAAAAAATAAAAAAGGTCCGTTAAAACGTATCTCTTTAGTAGGTAACTAGAATCACTAGAGTTCCTTCTTATCCCTTTTCAATTTCTAGTTGGACTATGTATCTATGGATTCATAAAGTTCAGGAATCAAATGTAGTCTGAAAAATAAAAATCCGATCCCACACGTGATGGGATCGGATTTTTTAATAGATTAATCTATTTTTTCATTACCGATAGTGAAGATGGATAGCCAGATAGAATGCAATAGAGAGAAGATAAGTGATATCCTCCACAACAATCCCTACTTTGCTGGTAGTGATTTTTTTGGCGAAATAAAACTCTCCGATGATAAATCCTGCACCGAGAATCAAGAGAGTGTAAAGGTTAAGAAAATCAAACCAAATAATCAAAAGAAAGGCACTGAACAGGGGAATAAAAAATTTGAATAGATAGGAATTATGATATTCTTCAGGTAATATGCCAAAACGATCAAACATAAAACTCCTCCTTGTCGATGTCAGAAAGTCTTAAAATAGAAACTAAGTGGTACGGCAAGGATGAACAGCTGAACGATTACCGCATAAAGCCACTCTTTCTTCCCGTAGACCGCTTGATTGATGAAACATAACTCTACAAGTAAATAAAAAATAAGAGCAATTATTGTCAATAATATGGATAAATTCCTAAAAAAGACAAGCCATAAAAAGATGCCGAAGAATAAAACGTTAAATCCAATGTAGTACTTTTCAAGTCCAATAGGCAGTTTTTCAGAATGCGGTTTCATTTGTGTTCCTCCTTAAAAATTAAAGTGGCATGATTGAGAAAATTATAACATATGCTCATCGTCTACGGTCAATAGACAGACGTGTAATGGAAGAAGGAGCGAAATGAGATGGCAAAAGTGGAGTGCGATTTATATGGCGATTTTGATATGATTCTTCAGGATATGGAGGACACCATTCTGGGAGGCAGTTTTTCGGCGAGTATGGAAGATGGTTCGGACTTTTTTGTAGGGAATTGTCGCTGCGCAGTTCGCGTGTATGAGCGGTATAGTTTTTTTGGCGGGAACCGTGTGAGTTTGAATCTTACTCTTTTAGAAGCTGAAGGGCAGGTGAAGTTGAGTGCCATTACTTCTGGTGGCAGCCAAGCAGTCTTCTTTAAGGTGAATACATTAAGTGAAGAAACGTTTTTGGATACGGTTCGAAGTGTGATTGATGATTATCAGCTGTAAAAAAATGATTCTCCGAATCCAGGTTAGGATCGGAGAATCATTTTTTTATAGAGTGCAGTTTTTCAAGCCATCTTACAAACGACGAACGGCTTCTTCAACATCACTGTCTCCAGCCAGAACTTCGAATTCTTTTTTAACCGTGTTGTCATTACGTAACACGGAAACGAGCGTTTGAGCGACATCTTGGCGCGGTATTTCGTTAATATCGTGACCCATACCGACTTTAATGCGACCCGTACCAGGAACGTTAATCAAAATGCCTGGATGAACGATGGTCCAATCTAAATTCGTGCGATTCTTCAACCATTCGTCCGCATAATTTTTGGCGATGGTATAGATTTGCAGCTCATGTTCTCGCGCCATTTCCTCCCGGCCTGTGCGGAAGGTGCTGACCATGATAAACCGTTTGATGCCCGCTTGTTCTGCCGCGGTCATGGCTTTAATGGCTCCGTCTAAATCAATCAAAATGGTTTTTTCGAGTCCGCTACCACCAGCGCCCGCACTAAAAATAACTGCGTCTACACCTCTCATAGCTTCCGCTATTTCTTCTATTGAATTTTTTACCAAGTCTAAAAGGACGGTTTCAATCCCTCGTTCTTCGAAGAAATCAGCTTGTTCGGCTTTACGAATCATCGCAACTTCCCGAATAGTAGAATCATCTTTAACAAAATCAGCAAAGTGGCGCGCAACTTTTCCATTGGCACCTACAACAAATACGTTCATTTGGAAACTCCTTTCAAATCATTCCTTATCTTTAAACTGGTATTTATAAATCGGCATGTCTTCATCCTCACCGTACGTTTCGATGAGCGGCAAGTTGGCTAGCGTGGTCATATCTTCTTCCGAAATGGTAAAGTCCATCTCCGCGTTACTTTGAATATGATTCTTTTTGGAAGATTTCGGCAGAGCGACCGTACCAAGTTCCAGAACATACCGGATACATAGCTGGGCGGCCGAAACACCGTACTTTTCAGCGGTTTCTCGAACGACAGGGTGGTCGAGAATAGCGCCATGTGCGATTGGTGAATAAGCTTCAACAACGATATCTTGGCTCTGGCAAAATGCAATGAGATCAGTGGGAATGTTTGTGATGTGGGCTAAGATTTGGTTTACCATGGGTTTGACTTTCCCATTTTGAATCAGGTTCTCTAAGTCCACTTGTTCAAAATTTGAAACACCGATTGCCCGGAACTTTCCGGCCTCGTAGGCTTCTTCAAAAGCACGCCAGGTTGCAAGGTTGCCTTCGAAGTAAAGATCTTCGCCTCGGTAATCATGCCAAGGCTGCGGACTATGAATCAGCATGAGATCGATATAGCCAATATCTAAACGTTCTAAGGATTCATTGATGACTTTGACAGCATCGTCGTAGTCTTTAATATGAGCCTCTACCTTCGATGTAACGAAAAGGTCTTCGCGATTCACACCTGACTCCTTAATCCCGCGACCTACGCCTTCTTCATTTTGATAACCAGCAGCTGTATCGATATGACGGTAGCCTAACTCAATCGCATCTTTTACAACTTGAACCACTGCCTCATTCTCAATCATCCAAGTCCCTAAACCTAGTTTTGGAATTTGAACACCATTTAATAAAGAGTACGTTTCGTTTAAAATCATCGCAGTTCCTCCTTTTAATCTTTGTTTACGACGTAGCAGAGTAACAGATAGAAGGGTACCAGGGTTCAGTATTGCAACGGAAACGAAAGGAACGACAAGTTTGCCTGTGAGGATAAAATTGAATCATTTTTCTAAGTGTACGATATTTAAGAGTTTGGATACAGTATTTAGCTTGTTTGACGGTCTATAACAAGAATGTTAGACTTTTTGGAAAGGTTCTTTAAGGGCTTAAAGAGGGTAGGAGTTGAAAGAGTGGAGTATATATTTGATAATAGAGGACCATTCCTGGCTGGAATGTTGCTAGTTTTAGTATTAGGTTTTCTACTGATTGGTAGTGGAATTAAAATTAGAAAGAAAAATAAAAGGATGGGCTGGATTTATATTGTGTTAGGAGCTGTTTTCTCCGTTTTTATTATTTATATCATCCTTTATAGCATGTTGTTTGGAAGGATTTGGTAATGAATGAATCTAACGGGAAGGAGAGAACAATGAAACGAGAAATAAAAATGGAATTATTTATTTGGATTGCGGTCATGTTGCCTATATTGATACCAGCATTCATGACAGATGATGTTACGAATGTAAAAAGAAGAATGGTTGTGTTGTTTGTATTAGCTTTAGTTTCTCTTTTTTCGATGGCAAGACATGCAAGTGGTGTGAAAAATCGCCGACCTAGTAATGAATGACAGCTAAAGCTGCAACGGCTATGGCAACTGGAACGAATAATGGGGCTGGGACAAAAGTCCCCAATCCTAAAAAGTTCCACACCATCGAACGACTAAAGGGTGTGGAACTTTTTTACTTTTCGCAAAGATTTTTAAATACAAAAAGAACACCCTCTGGTAAAATTAGAGTAACGACAAACTAATTTCAGGGGGTGTTCTTTATGTACAAACAGTATACTATAAACCAAGTGATTTTGCCTCTAGATTTGGAATTTAAATTACAGAAAAATGATGTCGCTTTTGCCGTGAACGACTTGGTGGAAAG
>NZ_JARBEA010000046.1 GCF_028863945.1 Jeotgalibaca caeni
CAGCGATGTGTGGAGCGGACCAGTACTAATCGGTCGAGGACTTAACCAAGAGAATGGCAACGGCAGATGGGTTGGTCCCCAAACTAGGCCGTGTTATGGATTCAGTTTTGAGGGAATAACCTCAAAGAAACACTGTGGGCTTTGCCCAAGTGTATCATGTCTGTAAGCTGCTAAAGCAACAACAGCCATGACAATATGTGCGGTGGCGATGGCAAGAAGGTCACACCTGTTCCCATCCCGAACACAGAAGTTAAGCTTCTTAGCGCCGATTGTAGTGAAGGGTTTCCCTTTGTGAGAGTAGGACGCTGCCGCGCAATTATAAAATACCTTTTGCTCCTTTGTGGGTAAAAGGTATTTTTTTGTTTTAAAGAATCGGTAAGCGTCACAAGATGGTAGATCTCGTTACGCTCAGTGACAAGAATTTCACTACAGCGTAACGAGAAGCCGTATCTTGTAACGCTACAAAGAAGAACCTCACGAAGAGCGCAACGAGCTTGTCTATCTCGTTACGGAGCTTCAGCTAGTACGTAATCGTTTCCTTTTATACTCGTAGATGATACACTGAATAGTGAAGAGTATCAGAAAGGAGAATGACAGATGGAATTTGAAAAATATGGAAATGGGTATCGAAAATTGGATGAGAGTGGCGAAGTAGTTGCAGAAATTACGTATACCCCGCTCAATGACCATACAGTAGCAGCAGATCATACATTTGTAGATCCTTCCTTACGCGGTCAAGGAGTAGCAGAAAAAATACTGGATCACATGGTAGAAGAATTGAAAAAAGAGGGCAAGAAAATCGTTCCTCGTTGCTCTTATGTAGTAGCTCAGTTCGAACGCAAGCCGGATAAATATGCAGATGTAATCGCCAAATAAAGCAAAGTAGAGGACTTTTCCAAGAAAAGTCCTCTTTACAATTTTTAGAGAATATAATATAATATTTCTTGTGCTTAAGTGCACGAACAAGCCGGATTAGCTCAGTTGGTAGAGCATCGCACTCGTAACGCGGGGGTCACAGGTTCAAGTCCTGCATCCGGCATAATACGAAAAGAGTAGATATATCAAGGTTTTGATGACCTTTGATGTGTCTATTTTTTTGTCTATTTTTAGTTGGAAATAGTTTCCACCAACTTTCCACCAACCTTTTTCAAAAACTTGCGTAATTTTTGAATGATACTCCAACGTCATTTGAAGCTTTTTTGTTCAAGTGAGTATATGTGTTAAGGGTAAAATGTTTTAATCTATTTTCTATCCATCCTGGATTCATATTAACCATATCGTTAGCAATTCATGTATTTGCAACGATTTTAGTTTTTCCTGATACCCTCGTATTCATGGTAAGGAGATATTATTACTTAAGATTGTTTTCTAACCTTCTAGTTGCTTCTTGATTGTTAAGAAAAACTTCCATTTGTTCTCTTGCCATTATATTAAGTCTCAAAGTTCGTTCTTCTTCTGATATCTTTTGTTTAATTAACTCAGCGTTCATACTTTCTAAGTTTGTTAAAACCAACAATTGTTCAATTGTCGCAGCATCACGGATATTTCCTTCAGCATCGGGATTTTCTTGACGCCACTCTTTTGCAGTTTTTCCGAAGAGAGCAACATTCAAACGGTCTGCTTCATTTGCATATTTGACACCTGCATAGGCTTTAGTGATAGCAGGTGGAATGAGATTATCTTTAATCGCATCTGTATGCACCTTGTAATTTAATTTTGCCATAGTTCGATTCAAATTCCATTCTAAATTGAAATGACTATTTTCTTTTTGTTTAAGTTGCTGGTAATCTTTAATGAGATAAAGTTTAAATTCTGCTGAAATCCATGAAGCAAACTCAAAAGCTATATCAGAATGGGCATAAGTTCCGCCATAACGTCCAGCTTGAGTGGTAATTCCAATTGCATTTGTTTTTTCTATCCACTTTGTAGGAGAAAGAACGAAAGAATTAGAACCAGACTCTAACTTTAATTCATTGAATGCGATAGAATTAAAATCTCGATTATTCATTTCTTCCCACAAACCAATATATTCAATTGTTGATCGAGTTCTAATCCAATTTTTTATTATATCGGCAGGATTTTCTTCGTTTTTGTATTTTGCAATATCTGTCAGGCTAATAAAATGTGCATCCTTTACATTTTTCGCATATACATCTACTGGTACTCCCATAGGAGTAATTGTTTCTCTAGGGGGCATATAATTCACCTTTCTAATTTAGATTTCTAAACTGGTCGAAATCGACCAGTTTAGAACGGGTATCCACAACCTGTGGATATTCATTATGTGGATAACTTTGTGAGGAGAGTCTTTTATATGGATAACAACTTCTATCAGATTAAGGTAAAATCATAGAACAAGAGAATCATCCGCATAAAGCAGGAGGCCATAGGTTCAAGTCTTACATTCAAAAATTGAAATATCAAAATTTACATGACATTTAATGTGTCAATTTTTTTAATGATTTCCTCCCACTCTTTTCAAAAACCAACATAGTTTTTGAAGGAAACGCCAACGTCATTGGAAGCCTTTTTATTCAAGTGAGTATAAGTGTTAAGTGTTGTTACAATGGTGGAGTGTCCCAATCTATTTTGAATATTCTTTATGTCCATACCTGATTCATACAATAAACTCGCATGAGTGTGCCGGAACTGATGAAGAGTAATCGGTTTTAGATCATACTTCTGAACTAGTTCTTTAAGCCATCTTGAAGCACTCCCTGTATGGTAATGACTGTTATCTTTATTGTTGAAGACAAACTGAATATGATCTTTGAGAACACGGTTTGCAATAACATTCTCTTGGTGCTGTAAATCTTTCCACTCGGAGAGAATATCTCTTGTAGTTTCATCAATTCCAATTAATCGATTAGATGATTGATTTTTGGTAAGACCAACTATCACATTTCTATCAATATCCTCGGTTAACCCCTTATTAACACTCACCATGTAATCCTCTAAATTAATATCCTTCCAGGTTAAAGCAAGAATTTCTTGCCTTCTCATTCCAGTAAAGGCAAGTAACCTAAAGAAGGCATGTTTTTTCAAATCATTTTCCTTCTCCAGACATTCAAAGAATACCTTTAAGTCTTCAACCGTATAAAAGTTCTTGTCTTCCTTTTTTCGCTCTTTGCGGGGCATTGTTACTAACTCCATTGGATTCTTATCAATAAAGTCATGCTTCATTGCAAACTTAAATACTTTAGAAGTATAACTGGCATAGGTTGAAAATTTCACATATTTTTTAGCCCAATTATTTACCATGGTTTGGCACATGGTAAGGCTAATAGCATTTATCCTTTTCTTGCCAACAACAGGATACACATGTACTTCTAAAATTTCTTTTGTTTTACGATAGGTACTTTCTCTTACTGTATTTACATACTGTTCAAGCCACATATTGCCAATCTCTTCAAAACTCTTTTGTGTCCGATTAAGATTTTCTCCTTTAAGAATCTGACGTTGGAGTTTTAGATAAGCATTGTTAGCTTCTGGTTTCGTTCGGAATCCTTGACGGGTAGCATGTTTCTTTTTTCCAGTAAAGGGGTCAGTAGCAATATATCCCTTAAATAACCAAGCTTTTGTACCGTCTTTCTTTGTGTACCTCTCAAATTTTACCATTAGATTTCCTTTCTCGGGTCAGCGAGAAAAAGATTTAATTATATTTTTGAGTGATGTATTCGTTGAATGAAATGACTTTGTCTTTTTGATTTAGAAAGGAGTACGGGTAATAGAGCATAAGGTTATAAATACCTTTAGGATCGATATTTTTGATAAGAATATTATATTTGATACCGTTACTTACAATTGCTCTCCACTTTTTGAATATACCAATGCTCATTTTTTCAGCCTTAGTCTTGTCTTTATATTTAAATACAGAACCTGGTATCGAACTAAAGCCATAAGTCATGTCGCTAGTAATACTCGAATAAATAGGGGAAAGCGAAGAGAAAATTATCGATTCAAGTTTTTTTGGATTTTTCTTATACAAGTAATTATTTAGAAACTTCTCAAAATCAACATGTATGTCATTATTGAAATCGTTAATGGAAGGTTCAAAAGTTACCTTTATCAAAGTTTCTAAATTCAAGTCAACGACAACCTTTGTTTTAAGATATATATAATCAAATAACCCATCAGATCCAAATTCCATAGAGATCAAAAAGTCAAAAATCAATTGTTCCTTATCCTCTGAAAAACTCAGTCCATTATAAATTGTATCAAAATAGTTTATACAGTCAGCATTTTGATGAAATTCTTTGATGACAATAAGATCTTTACTCGTTAATAGGTTTTCTGATAAGAAACCTTCACTAACACCACAAAATTCGGAAATAAGTTGTAATTTATATTTAGGGGGGCGTGCGTTCCCGTTCTCCCATTGTAAAGCGGAAGATGCGCTACTATTAGATATTAATTTCCCAAATTTTTCTAGTGAAAGGCCCAAATTTTTTCTTACATTACCAATATTCTTACTTAGAATAGTTGATTCATTCTGTTTCATAAAAAATCTCACCACCTTTATGTAATTTACCATCAATTGATATGATTTACAACATTTCTTTTCGTTTGTAAATAATAATAATTTCTATTGACTATATTTTGTTAATAAACTATATTGTATTTAGCATTTAGTTAAAACCAAATGACAAATTCTGGATGGAGGTGGAAAAATGGCGACCGAACTAAAAATTGATGTAGCACCGTTAATTGAAGAATATATTGAAGAGATTGTAGAGCGAGTTCTTAAGGAAGTAAGAGAAAATTCAGTGGAAAAAAAACAATTTTTAACTATTAGCGAAGTATGTGAAGAGTTTAATTGTAGTAGAAACACTTTAAATTCATGGGTTCAGAATTTTGATCTTCAAAGAATTATAGTTGGTAAAAAAATATATTTTGAAGCATCAGATTTAAGAGAACTTTTTAATGCTTTAAAAAAATAATTAAGGGTCAGCGGAAAAAAGTATGGATGAACAAAAAAATTCCATCCGAATGAACGAATGGAATAGAAAAAGTGTAGTGGCCTTTTCTATTCCCATTTTAATTCGAAACGGAATAAATTTCAATTGAAAGAGGGAGATTCAATGAACTATATTTACTCAACGGGAAATGAGATTGTTGATTCATTAAGAGGTATAAACTTCACGGGGAATATTATTCCTCAAAATTGGTATAAAACAATAGTTACTGAGAAGGGAAAACCTGATCTAACAGCAATTGTAATTTTGGCAGATATTGTTTATTGGTATAGGCCAAGGACCGTTCGTAGTGAAGAAACAGGCGAAGAGATTGGTTTGGAAAAAAAGTTCCATGACGATGATTATTTGCAAAGAAGTTATAAACAGATAGAAGAACTTTTTGGATTAAGCAAATGTTCTGCAAGAAATGCTGTGATTAGACTAGAGAATATTGGGGTAATAGAACGTATTCGAAAGAATATTCATACAAAGCAAGGAAATCCATTAAATAATGTAACGTATCTTAAATTAAAGGTTCCTGAGCTGCTTGGAATTACCTTTCCAGACCTTTATCCGAAAAAAGTAAAAAACGTTGAAAACGGGCAAAATCAAAAGAATTTCAGTATCAATAATAAAAGTGGGGTACCCCAACAAAAAAAGAGTAGTGATTCTTCTAAAATATTAAACTATCCATCTTTTATAAGTGAGACAAATACAGAGATTACCTCAAATATTACTACCGTTAATTCAATTAAAAAATCTATCAATCCATCTATTGAAGAAATAACGAAAAAATTAAGAACTAATATTTCTTATGATAATTTGGTAGAGGATAGAAGGATTGATTCAACTCAATTAAATGAAATTTTAAATATCATGGTTGACGTTTTACAACAAGAAAAAGGTGTTTTTTTTATCAGCGATAAATGGAGAGACATAGAAGAAGTTAAGGCTAGGTTCTTAGAAATAAATCAATTTCATATTGAGTATATTCTAGAATGTTTAGATAAAGTTGATACAGAAATTAAAAACTTTCGGGCTTATATAATTTCGACAGTATTTAATGCACCTACAACTATTAATTTGTACTATGCGAATAGATATGCAGTGGATCAAAAAAACTATGCTGATTATTAGATTAGTAAAAATAAGAAGCATGTATGTTAAATGTGACTGTCACATTTAACATACATGGCTAATGCAATCGATATACATGTTAGGTGCATTTGATATGCAAAAATGAGTGAAAGTGATAGCACTCAAATACTTCAGGAACCCAATAGGCACAGCCTATTTATCTAATTTTTCAAAATTAGATACGCGGGCCCCTTATGCTCTTTTTAAAATAACAAAAAAATTTGAAGGGATGATTTAATTGGATATCTTAATCAGAGATGTTGATGTTGCTTACGTGAAAGAAATAGAGAAGAAAGCGGAGCAAATAAGCAAAAATTTAGGAAAATTTTTTAGTAGAAATGAATATATTAAAATACTTATTCAAAATGATGTTGAGTTAAGGTTAGCAAAATTTAAAGAAGATAAATTTGATCAAGCGGTGGAGAATTTAACTATTACTTTAAACAATCAAGAAAGAACATTGCAAAATTTTATTGATAGCAATAGTCGATTGTTTCATATGCTGGCAAGTGGTGTAGACATTATGGAAGAGGTGTTAGAGGATGATAAATAACCAAATTAGGAAACACATAATCTTTACTACAACACATGAAGATATTATTAATAAGATGATTGATACGATTCCAGGTGTAAACTCATTTTCAGAGGCAGTCAGGTATGCAGTTCTTTCAATGGCCGATATGACTAACCAGCAACAACAAATTAATGAAATGAAACGCAAATTGAATAGCATTTCGAAGAATACGGATATCCTTGTAGAAATGGTGGCGGGGGGATTTCATAAGCTAGATGTTAAAGCGATAGGACGCCATGAAGAAAGCTATGTTTATCAGGATGCCCTAAAGCATACGGAGCATGATATTCAAATAGCAACTACAAAGAAGGCTGGAAAACAACCATATAGACAATCAACTTCAAGTATTTTCCGTTAGTAACAGGAGGTTAATAATGTGGGAAATGATAACAGTAAAGTGGTGAAAATAGATCGAGAACGATACATGGAAATCAAAATATATGCTGCTGTTAATGATTTGAGAATAGTTGATATCGTCAATCTCGCAGTAGATGAATATTTGAAAAAATCAGAAGATTTTGATCAATTCAAACAAAAATACTTGGCTCCCGAAACAAAAAAGGTCACGATTCCAGCGGAAGATTATGAAAAGTTAAAAAAAGTAGCAAAAGAGAATAACATTGACATTAGCTAACCATCTCGCTACCGGTAACTGGCAAGTTGTCACTGGCTCAGACGCTCAGAGTTGCAACGAGTACAAAAAAATCCAACCCTACTCGCAATAGGGTTGGATTTTTTGCTATCCGTGCTCGAAATCTTCACATTTCGCAACTAAATTATATCATGAACAGCACAAAAGGTTAAAGAACCAGCCTTAATCCTTTTTTAGGTAAATATCAGCTTCAGGCACATGCTTGTACAAAGTGTTGCCCTTTTCCACGTAAATATCGTACAAATCATAGCCGTACTCAAGGGCACCACCAAAGTCGGTAATCTCGATCACACCACGCAAAATACAACCTTGAAATGCGAAATCAACTTCCTGACCTTTTGAATATTTCATGGGTGGAAGGTTCTTTTCTTTAGAAAAAATCATTGCCTACATTCCTTCGGAGATTGAATCTATGGGATTGTAGTCACCATAATTGCTATCTTTTCAACATTCCCTCTCTTTTGTTATGTAATTAATTTCATAATAGAGACTAGAGTTTCTTTCTAACCTCATCTTGATACAATTCTAGAAATTGCTTGTCATAATCAGCAGTGGAAATAGATATACTTGGCATAGTCGAATTCCAGGATAAATTGAACTCAAAAATATCAGAATATATTTTTCGTCCTGACGTGTAAGTTATTTTAAATTTTGAGATATGGTTACTATCAAAATCATTTTTGTGTTTAGATACAAGATGTGTGATTGATTGTTTTGGAGCTAATTGATTATTTACAATTCTATCAATGTAATCCTTGTTGCCCAGTTTTATCATTTCCCTCGTTTTATTATCTACTTCAATGCTCTCTATATGAGCATTTGTATTTCCGAAGTTCTTAATAACAATATAGAAATGGTTTCTATTTGCTATCAGGGCTTCAGTGTAAATACTAATATATGCTCTAGAATTTTCTTCTAAGATTCTATTATTATCTTTAGAAGTTTTAACAACAGCAACAACACTTATAATAATTGCTACTATTGATAGAAAAGAACTACTCAAAGTACTAGCTAGATCCCAATTAATATTATTCCAATCTATATTGAGAAACACTTCATCACCTCATATTAGTTTTAAAAAGTCCTGATTATTAATACCCTGATTGTATCATGGTACTTTGATAATGAGATGTCTAATGAGACAGAAAAAAACTTTTTATGTTAATGAACTGCACCCCGTTATGGGAAAAAATGGAAAGATTGCTAACTCATGGGAAAATTTTCAATGTTGAGGTCATAATAAAAGAGAGAGTTTTAAAAAGTAACTAATAAATGACTTTAACTGATTCTGCCAAGATGTAGAGTAAGGGTATACCCTAAGCCGACATGACTTAATCATTGTTTTAATGAGCATTTTAGTGTCGAATATACATGTAGATTAACTACATTTGGGATTTAGTTATAATCTATATGAAAGAACAAAAGAGATTCTCGCTGATTTAGCGGAATCTCTTTTTTGTTATAGTTAATTCTTACTTATATGCTGAATAGTTCGACCTGTTGTTTTGATTTACTGGTATTCATTTTGCTTTCTTCAATTGCTTCCAGAATATTCTGGGCAATTCGATAAATTACCGGTACTACCACAGAGTTCCCAGCTTGTTTATACAAATGAGAAATTGCCATCTCAGGAAGCTTGTAGTCCTCCGGATAGCCTTGGACATTGAAACACTCTTTAGGAGTTAGTTTCCGAATCCCGTTATCAGAGAGAATAAGGGGAACATTATGTCCGCCAGTTCCCATATTTGCTGTTAAAGTGGGAACTACGTTGCTTTTATTAGCACGAACGTATTGTCTGCGCCATTGATAGACCGTATCTTGACTGATTATTGCTTCATTCAGTTTTGGATAAAATGCGTATTTATCTTCAGTATAGTAAAACTTATCTTCTATTTTTGAAGTAAAATCAATGACGTCTGTTAACTTGGTGGTCAATGGAACAGGATTTGGGAAATCAAAATTTTTATAGGCTTCACGATCTTTAAAGCCTACAATGTAAATCCGTTCTCTATTTTGTGGAATATTCCCATAATCTTTGGCGTTCAATACTTGATACTTTACATGGTAGCCATGATACTCGAGTGCTTCATGGATTACACGAAATGTATTTCCGTTATCATGTCCGACAAGATTCTTAACGTTCTCAAGGAAAACTACTTGGGGTTGCTTTTCCTTTATGAATCGTAATGTTTCAAAGAACAAGTCTCCCCGCTCATCCTCAAAACCTTTACGATAACCAGCTACTGAGAAAGCTTGGCAAGGAAACCCCGCTAGTAATACGTCAACGTCAGGGACATCGTCTGGATTTAGGTTATGAATATCCTCAACAACCAATTCATTTTCGAAATTTTCTTGGTACGTAATGGCAGCATTCTTGTCGAACTCATTTGCCCAGACAGTCTTAAAAGCTCCTGTCATTTCAAAACCAAGATCAATTCCACCCACGCCTGCAAATAAACTCATTACACTGTAAGTCATAACATTTTTCCTCCTTAAATTCGCGGCGCGCCGCAAATTTATTCTATCAGATTTTTTGTTGAAATACCATTTAAAAAACTCAAAGAGGTATGTCTATATATATATACGCAAAAAAACAGAAAAAACTTTATTTTTCTTTGCTATAATTGAATAAAATACAAAATAATGGAGAATGTTCAATGGCAAATATATTTTGGCAAGGGCAACCGCAATCAATGCAAAAGGAATACATTGAATTTCTAAAAATAGTAGGTTCCCTATCAAATCTATTTTCTGACAGTTCAGACCCATATTTATACTACAGAGCACATGAGAATTTATTTTGTCAGGTATTTAATGCTAAGAACCTTGCTAGAGGAGATATTTCTTTCGATGCTATAAAAGATGGTATGGGGATTGGGCTTAAAACGTTTATCAATGGCAATGGGAAAACCTTTCAAAAAGTCGCAGAATTCAATTCTGACAGCCACTTGATTCGAGGTTTAGGAAGTGACGAGGAAATCGTTCAAAAGATCGCTGAGCTGAGAAATAAGCGGATAAATCTAACTCAAAACGTAGCTGGCACAAATCAAAGTCTATATCACATGGTTACCCGTGAACGTGGCAAAATGAATGTAATAGAGACTACCATGGATCCTGTAGATATCAATTCCATCAGATTAAATAATAAACAAAGCAGAAATACGATTAAATTTAAGGATAAGTACAATGAATATTCTTTCTCTCTCTCTAAAAATACATTATTAAAGCGTTTTGACACGTCTGATTCTGAAATTATCATGCAATTTGATGTCGATATACTGGATAATCCGTTTGAATTTCTTACAAGAAATAAAATATTGGCTCAGAGGACTTTACAGCCTGTTATTGAGGAGGAAGAATACATTATTCTGCCTTTATATTCGCCCAGATCAAAAGTAGTTGAAGAAAAATCCGGACTTAATCAATGGAATGCAGGGGGGAGGACACGTGATATAGACGAAGTATATATCCCGATACCATCCTGGATTCATGATACCTTCGGTGATTTCTTTGTATACAGTCGTAAATTCAAGGGCAAATCCGCAAAAGATTCACCAGTTTTTGATGTAGAACTTCCTAGCGGAGAAGTTATGTCATGCAAGGTGGCACAACAAGGCGGTAAAGCGTTGATGTCCAATCCTAACAAAGCCCTCGGGAAATGGATTCTTAGAGATGTTTTAAAAATCAAAGAAGGTACACTTTTAAAAATGGAAATGCTGGAAGAAGTAGGGATAGACAGTGTGAAGCTGACTAAAAAAAATGATGGTTATTACTATTTAGATTTTATGGAAAGTGGATCGTTCGAGCTGTTCGAGGAGAATAATAAGAGTTAAGTATTTAGCAACCTTTGTACTACAAAGGGGTAGGTGAATATGGTTGATAATCTAACAAAAGAACAGAGAAGGAAAAATATGCAGGCTATTCGCTCTCAATCTCAATTAGAAAACTTAGTTTCGAAAGCGCTTTGGCATGAAGGATTAAGGTTCAGGAAAAATACAAAAGATTTGTATGGTAAACCTGACATTTCAATAAAGAAGTATAAAATAGTTATATTTATTGATTCGTGTTTTTGGCATGGCTGTCCAATACACGAAAATAAGCCATTAACTAATCAAGGGTATTGGAATAAAAAAATAAAAAGAAATAGAGATAGGGATAGAAAAGTTACCCAGTATTATGTTGATAATAACTGGAATATCCTTCGAATCTGGGAGCATGATTTAAAAGATAATTTCGAAAACGTAATTAAAAGTGTAAACGATTTTATCATAAAGTCAAAGATGTAATTTACAACGTATAAAATAGTTTAGTAATTGAAAAATAAATTTGTAAGGTTGACGAACGAAGGGTGTGGATTTTTGCTGTGGGAAATAGGATTATAGACACTGATGCTCAAGCGTCGGCCTTAGGATGGGATTTTCAAAGTAGTTTGGCTTTGTTTTATATTATTGATGATATAAAAAAATTGGAAAAGGTAAAAGTAGAGGGTAAGACAGAGGATATTGAGCTAGAGTATCACACTGGCGAAAAAATATACATTCAGGCAAAATCACAACTTGATCCTTTTAGTAATTCGAATGCTGACAAGCACTTAAGAAATGCATTGAAAGCATTAATAAATACGTCTCAAAAATGTGAGTATACACATTTAATATACGGAACTAATATTAGTAATCCTTTTGTATATAAAGGTTTTAATCAGCTATTCTCGGGTTATCCAACAAATTATTCTTTCAATGAATTACCAAATAAAATAAAAGAAAAAATTGAAAAAAATATTATAAAAGTGGCTTCAGAAGAAAAGTTATCATTAGAATTATTCAATTATGATAAATTACGAATAATTACACTTCCTTTTTTTGGGGACCATGATGATACTAGATACCGATTCGTTAAAGAAAAAGTATTTGTTTTTTTAAGTAAAATTGGGCTAAATATGGTGGAAGCTAATCGTATTTATAAAGTTTTTTTACTAGATTTCACTAAAAATGCATCTAAATCTATACACATAGACAAAGAAGATTTAGCATGGACAATAATTGTTTGTGCATTAGACACTAGTGATGATGAATTTTTTGATGAATTTGATTTAGATATAGGTCAACAAGATGAAATAGAAAGAAGATATGAAGGATTTATAGATAGAAAAACACTAGATTTTTCTCTACTGAATGAAGTAGAACAGCACTTTAAAGAAATGCATTTAAAAAAATGCTTCACTATTAATAGAACAGCTCCTAAAGAGTTTATAAATAGAACTGTTGATTATTATGAGAAAAAAATTTTTTTCAAAGAATCAAATGATTTAACAAAAGACGTGACAAAGTTTATTATTTGGAAAATTTTGAAAAAGCGTAAACTGATTCTACGTTTGAGTAAAGAGGTGGGGCTATGAGAATAAAAAAATTAAATCTTTTTTATCAAGGGATTACAAGGGAAATTGTATTTAAAAATAATACACTGATATTCAGTGACGTTAACAGCACAGGTAAATCATCTCTTTTACGACTTCTATTTTATTCTATGGGATATAATATTCCTCAAACAAAAGGCTTGAAATTTAACAACATTGAAACTAGTTTAGAGCTTGAAACAGTCACCGGGATAACTTCTATAAATAGAAAAAGTGATTGGATTAGGATTAGCTATAAAGATGATAGCTCTTTAGAATATTTTCTTCCAGATGATGAAGAGTTAGTTTTGGCTGAGGTATGGGGATGTAAAAACACTATATTAACTAAGAATATACTTGGAGCCATATATATGGACCAAGAAAAAGGTTGGACATTATTAAATAGAGGGACAGTAATCGGGAACATAAAATTTAAAGTTGAGGATTTGCTAGAAGGGCTATCTGAAAGAGACATAACAAGCCAAAAAATAGAGCTTGAAAATGTTAATTCCGAAATAAAAAAATATACACAAATATTAAATATAGTTAATTATAAGGATCATCTTTCTCAATTAAACAACGATTCCCTTTTTGGAACTGATTATGTAACAGAACTCGAGCAAAAACTTCAGATAAAAAAAATTCATAAAAGTGAATTGGACTTCAAAATACAAGATTTAGAAAATAGCTTAAAGGAGAATAAGCAGTTTATTAATTATATTGAGAAAATGAAATTAGTAGTGAAAGATCCTGAAAGTGATATTGAAATCCCTGTAAGAGAGAATACAATAGTTCATTACCATCAAAATCAAAAATATACGCAGGCACGTATAGCTTTATTAAGTAGAGAACAATCTCAAGTTGAAAAAGAAATACGTGATCTTTTATTAAAAATTAAAGAAGCCAGTAACCTATTCACCTTGCAAAGTGAGGTAGAAAAAGTTGACTATTTAATATCAAATATTAATTTACCTTATGAACAAATTGACCGAACCCTATCTTTATTGAAATCAAAGAAAAAAAATTTAAATAAAGTAATTAAAGAAAAATTATCTATTAGTAATGAAATACTAATTAACTTACATTTTAGAATCCTTGATTATGCAAAAAAATTAAATGTAGATTCATATATAAATCAAGATAGTGATTATATTTTTACCTCTGATTTAAAATCTCTTAGCGGTTCTGTGCTTCACAAAATAGTTTTTTCTTTTAAAATGGCTTATATAATTGAATTACAAAAATATCTTGGATATAAGCTACCCATAGTTCTGGATTCTCCTAGTGGGCGAGAGCTTGATCAACAAAATGTAGAAGATACGTTTAACATAATAAACAGTGATTTTTCAGAAAATCAAATTATTGTAGCATCAATCTATAAATACAATAATTTTATTCCCGATGAAGTAGTGGAGTTAAAAGATAAAATATTCTCCGAAATATAATTGAAAATCAAAAGTGAGGAGTAATGATGTGCTGTCTGAACAGAATTATATAAAAATACTTGACTACTTTGATAAACATTGTTGTTTGTAGCAAAATAAAAGTGCAGAGTTTTGAAACGAAAAAGTACACAACGCTGCAATGAAAAAAGTCCATTGCTGACACCTGAATGAATAACCTACAATAGAGTTGTCGAGACTTATATTGGAGGATCAAAAAGGATGTTAACAATGGACCAAATAAATCATATCAAAGAAATCAGGAATGAAAAAGGCCTTTCCATCAATCAGATTGCGAAAAGCGAAGGAATCAACTGGCGAACTGCCAAGAAATATGCGGATACGGATATTTTACCGAAAGAACGCAGGCGAACGAAAAGCGGCATGATGTATGAAGATGGCTGGAATGAAATCATTGATGGGTGGTTATTTGAAGACAGCCGGGAAACCCGGAAAAACCGACGCACCAGAAAAGCGCTCTTTGAACAACTCAAAAAGCTGGGCTTTTCTGGCAGTTACCGCACTGTCTGTCAGTACATTCAGAATACCCAGAAAGAGGCAGCTAAAGCGGATGCGTTCGAAAAACTGGATCACCCCGCCGGGGAGGCACAGCTGGATTTTGGAACGTATCGGGTCGCGTATAAAAATGAGTTGCGGATCATCAAGTTGCTTGTCTTGGCCTATCCCTATTCCAATCGGGCTTTCGCAGTTGCATTACCACGAGAAAATCGGGAGTGTTTCCTGAATGGCCTGAAGCACTTGTTTGAGCTTTCCGGTGGTGTCCCCACAGAGATCCGCATAGATAATCTGGCCGCGGCTGTCATAAAACCGAAAAAAGGTAATAAAGACACGGTTTTTTCGGATGAATTTGAACAGTTTCGTGCCTATTACCGCTTCAATGCCGTTGCCTGCAATGCTTACTCTGGGCATGAAAAAGGCGCAGTTGAAAACAAGGTGGGTTATATCCGCTACAATTTTTTTGATGAAATCCCTCGGATGGAAAGCTTTGAACAGCTGACGGAGTGGCTCGATCAACGTTTGGCGGAAGACAGCATT
This sequence comes from Jeotgalibaca caeni, assembly GCF_028863945.1. Lineage (GTDB taxonomy): Bacteria > Bacillota > Bacilli > Lactobacillales > Aerococcaceae > Jeotgalibaca > Jeotgalibaca caeni. The sequence continues at coordinate 15,209 of NZ_JARBEA010000046.1, forward strand.
CGGAATCATTATCAAAAACACCTGACAATCAGTGAACTGTGGGACAGCGAATCAGCTTCTCTCCTGCGATTACCGATAGAGTCTTACCCGGTGTTCAGCTATCGGGAGGGAAAGACCAACAAATATGGTGAATTAACCATTGATGGCGAAGCCATCCACATCCCAAAAGCAGGTCGTAACAGCCACCTATTGGTGAAAGTTACCTGGAATAATTTTACCTGTGTAAATGCCAATGGCGAAATTGTTCATGAAGGCTATCGCCCGTATATGAATGAATCCACACCGGTCGATTGGCAGCAAAAGTTCGCGGATTGGCAGATAAAACCCCGTGCACTCAAGCATTCACGCTATACAAAGCTTCTTCCGGGTAACATCAAGCTCTATTTGATGGATCCGGACCTGTCCACTGTCCGGGCGCGACTGCGTCAAATACATGGCTTGTTGGATCATTACACACTTGAAGAAGTACAAGAACGGTTTGAAAAACTGGTATTAGCCAACCTGGGCGTAACTGAGAACCAGAGTCAGTTTGACATGGCCCGCTACGACCAACTGAGTCCGAAGGCGGTGCAACAGTCATGAGGCCGGACCTGAGGGATTTATGTCGGAAGTTAAGACTGGCACATGTCTATGATTACGCCATGCGCACTGACATTTCGGATGAAGAGCAGCATGCCATAATCGCCTGCCTGAGGCATGAACAGGAGCAAAGGGAAATCGCAAAAGCGAACCGGCTTGTTAAACAGGCCGGGTTCCATAGCGAAAAGCAGCTGCAAAATTACGTCTGGCATCAGCAGATTAGTTTTCCTTATTATCTGACTAAGGAAGACTTGATTACACTTGAATTCATAGACAAAAAAGAAAATCTTATTTTTATCGGAACCCCCGGGACAGGAAAGACCTCCTTAGCGACTGCGCTGGGGCTTGAGGCCTGTAAAGTCGGTAAGCAGGTCCGCTTCTACCGCGTCCTGGACTTGGTGGACAAACTGTTGCGGGCCACCAAAAAAGGAACCTTGGAGCGAACCCGCAAGAATATCCAGAACTGTGATTTATTGATTTTGGACGAACTGGGCTATCTCCCGTTAGATCAAGAAGGAGCCGAACTGCTCTTCCATCTTATCTCGGATTTTTATGAACGGAAAAGCCTGATCATCACAACGAATCTTGAATTCAGCGCCTGGAACAAGGTTTTCCAAGACCCACGGTTAACAAGTGCGTTAGTTGATCGATTGATCCATCATGCCCATATCTTTTCATTTTCAGGGGAAAGTTATCGTTTTACCAATGCATTATCAACCAAGAAAAATTGAATAATCAGGGTCAGCAATGTTCTGCACGATTGCGCTGCAAACTTCTGCACTTTCAGCTTGCAAAATACAATTGTTGGGGAAGAAAAACTGATGAAACTAATTGGAGTTACTACGGCCTTGTTCTGGATTGGTATTTTGATGAATCAGTATTAGCTTTCGATTTTCTAAATATAGAGGATTTTTTTGATTGTAACGGGGATTTTACCTATGTAGATACTGACACCCTGAAAGACCAATACAAAAATGCGACACCAAGAAAACGCTTGCAAGTTTTAGAGAATATTTTAAATATTTTAAAGCATACATCCGTAAATAAGGAACAAAATACTAATATGATTCAAGTGGTTATTCAAGTTTTACTTAGAGATAGTGTGAAGATAATTAACCCGGAGACGGGTTATATTTTACTTGAAGCTAACGATATTATTGATTATGGTTCTTACTGTAATATAGTCCGTGTTAAAGAAGGATTGCTAAAGAAGGTATTAAAGCCTGAATATTTTGAAGATGAGCAATTAAGAAAACGTATGAAATATGAGTATGAGAACATGAGTAAACTTAGGGCTTGCCCGTATATTTTGAATGTATATACATTCAATGTTGAGGATAATTCTTATCTAATGGAACAAGGTGACAAGAATCTTTTCAAACACTTAAATGACGAATTAGAACTTACCTTTGAGGATAAATTGAAAATTATATCAGATATTCTGTCTGGAATGACATTTGCACATAATCATTCAATAATTCATAGGGACTTACACCTGGGAAACATACTAAAGATAGGGAGCGATTTTGTAATATGTGACTTTGGATTGAGTAAGGATTTATCAATAGAGAGAAGTATGAAATCTTCTCATACAGAGAAAAATAATCATCTCTTTGTAGATCCACTTGCTATTACGGATTTTAAAAAACTAGACTTACAAAGCGATATATACTCAATTGGGAAAATTATTGATTATATATTTACATCTAATGGAGCTATTGATGATCATATATTTAAAACTATAGTTGAGCGAAGTACTTCTAGAAATAAGTCACTTCGATATGATTCTGTTGAGCAGATTATAAATGAAATAGAATTAGTTTTGAAAAATCAAAGCCAGAGGGATCGTAAAAAATCTACTATTACAAAAATATTAAACGAACAGTATGATACTCAGGTTCACGAATATATTATGGACTTAGTAGAGATTGATCGAATTTGTAAATTCATAGTGACACATCAGCTATCAACTTTTGGGAAAATAATTGAGCAATTTGAGAGTGCCTATCAAATCAAAATAACTCAATCGATTGCTTATGGTTATTCGGAAGCTACTGGGTATGGAGGATGGGGAAACTACGACATTTTTGCAAGTATTTCTTACTACCTATGCAAAAATTCACAGGATATAAAAGTTATAGAACTTGCAAAAAATATATTAGAAGAATGTGCAGACATAAGGTATTTTGCAAAGGACTTGTTAGAAGAAATTTCAGATTAAATCTAGATTTCATAACATTCTGAATTGGTTAGTTAAATCCTTTTCTCGCTGACCCATATGGAATCAAATTCCACCAACTTTCCACCAACCAATATGAAGTTTCCTTGAAGTGAGCGGGTGGTATTCCAAAATCGAATTCCTTTTAGATAAGGCTTTTGATGTCTTTTGATTTCACCTGAAACCTCCGTAAAATAGAGCATCGCACTCGTAACGCGGGGGTCACAGGTTCAAGTCCTGCATCCGGCATAATAAGAAGAATGTAGATATATCAAGGATTTAGCAATCTTTGATATATCTTTTTTTGTACCATTTTGGGATGCTACAAAACTAATCACTACAAAAACATCATGTTATGTTTCTAATCTTGTCTTGTAATGTACCATATAGAATAATGAATACAGAAGGAGGTAATTAGGTGGATATAGGTTCAAGATTAAAAGAAGGGCGTATGAAGAAAAATTTAACCCAACAGGAAGCTGCAGACCAGTTGAATGTATCTCGATCCACTATATCTAGTTGGGAAAATGAGCGGACGTACCCTGATTTGGAATCCCTTATTTCATTGAGTGATTTATATGAGCAATCCTTGGATGAACTGTTAAGAGAGGATCAAAAAGTAGTGGAGAATATAACATCGGAGACAAAAAAGAGTAAAAGAAGGAAGTACATCATTTTAGGGTTGCTACTATTCTTTATTCCCCTAACCCTTATTCTCGGATATCAAGGTTGGCGGAATAACAAAGTGATGAATCCTCATAACGTGGAGGACTTTGTTGTCTCATTAAATGGAGAATCACTGAATAATAAAAGTGTTGTGACTCTTCAGGTCAAAATTGATTCCTTTCATGAATATACGGGATACTTCATAGATACTGATACCGAAAAAACAATCTTACAAATTGAAATATATCAAAATTTTACATTTGGGAAATCCAACAACGAAGAAATTATTGTGGTTCCACTTCAAGGGGCATTTGAACTGGAGAACATCGAAGAAATAAGAGTTGTAAATTTGTTAGAGTCACAGGTGAAATCAATATATATAAAATAGAATTTACCTGTAAAAGGAAATAGATAGATCAAGGCTTCCCCTTCGATCTATCTATTTTTTTGTCGCTGTTTTTTTTTTCAAACTTTGCTCTGAGACTGTTTGATATAATGATTAAAAGGAGACTGAGAGGAAAATAATGGTAAGAGATAATAGGAGGGCTAGAACGTGATTATAGGTTTTGAAGATAAATATTCTGACGAGGTAAAAGAATTATTGAAAAGCAATCCTTATTATTTTTCATATGGAGAGAAAGCTGAGAAGAGTATCGTTGCATTAGAAAGTAATAAGCTAATCGGAATTGGAAGCTTATGGAAGAACACGATGCATCCCAATAGAGAATACATAGGAATTTATATTTCTCCCGACTATCGTAACAAGGGAATTGGTGGAAAAATGTATGACGACTTATATGCGTCCTCTCCTACAAAAAAACTCCAGACTTCTATTTCATCAAAGGATACGGTTGCCATTTCATTTTTATCAAAATTTGAATTTCATCTTGCTAGAAAGTGTTACACTCCAATTCTAAGAGAAGCACTTTTTGATATTAATAGTGAACCGAGAGGGAAGATAACGTCGTTTAACGGTCTTACCAATCAACAAAAAGAAGAACTTCTCGCCATTCAGATGAAGATTTATAGGGAATTCCATAAACACATTAACCCTTTAAGTGAGAGCATTTCAGATCAAACTTGGAAGGATATTGTTTTAGATAACATAGACGAAGAAAATTCCTTTTTATTACTGAGAGAAGAAAAAATAGAAGCTTATATCCTTTCTTATCATGGTGAGAATGAAAAAGAAATTGATATTGGTTACATAGGAGGAAAAAATCTGCTGCAATTGGATGAGTATCTTCCTTTTTATAAAAGAGCGGTGAATAAACTGTTGGAGCGTTTTGCTAACGTTTCAATAGAAGCGGATGATGTAGATCCGTTTGCTTCAGCTGTATTGAACCTTTTCCCATATGACAAAAGTGATTCTTGGGATGCATATACAATAGACTAAAGTAAAAAATCTGTAAACTTGGCAATGACTATTTATCTTTATTCCTGAATAATTCATAGTTTTTCTAATATGCTCTCTAAACCTTGTCCCGTCCTTGTTTTTCATATTGTTATCCGACAC
>NZ_JARBEA010000047.1 GCF_028863945.1 Jeotgalibaca caeni
TTATTTTACCCTAAGCTGCTTGCGGAGCTATGTACTTTTGCGCTGCAATTGTATGTACGTTTATCTTGCCACAAACAATAGTCGAATTAAAAACTCTTTCTTTTATAAATATCGGTTTTTCAATATCTAATCCCTTTAAAAGCTGAGAAAATTGTATAGCTGTTTGCCAATCAATAGATATTTTCCGCTTTGAAGACTCATTTTTCGTTGGTTGGAATTCACCTAACTTATTTTTATAGTTCCAAGTTTTAGTAACAGTGAGGCTCTGATTAAAAAAATCAAAATCTTGTGGAATAAGTGCTAAAGCTTCCGAAAAACGTAAACCGGTTTTTGCTATTAAAAGAATAAACCAATCCCAATTTAGGTCATCATTCAGATCTAGTTGTTTTAATAAGGACTGTAGTTCAAATTGATTTAAAAATTTTGTTCTTTTTTCTCTTGGTGTTTTGCCTTTGATTATGACTTTCCGTGTTGGGTTCTTTTCGATCAAACCTTCTTCGAGAGCGTCTAATATGGCACCTTTAATTTGATGGTGAAAATCCATAGTAGTTTGTTTCTCATGAGTTAAAGCATAACTATTCAAAAGTCTTTGGTAATTTGTTCTACTCAAATCGATAATACGCAAATTTGGCGCTAATTCTTTTATTCTTTGGTGAGTAATATAGTATTTATCTAAAGTAACCGGTCTAACTGCTCCAACCTTATACAACTCTACCCATTCTTCAAAATACTCGTGAAACAATTGATGTACTTTATTTATTTTCGACATAAAAAGCCTCCTAGAAGTAAATTGATGATTAATCATCTGTTTTACATACTAGAAGACTTTGAGTAATAAAAGAAATTAAATGAACATTTTTTGTAAGAATGATTTCTTTATATGTTCTAATTTTTCTAATTTAATTTGATGAAGAACGATGGTATCGTCTAACTGATTGAAAAGGTGGCCTATTTTTATTTGCTCCGTGAGGTTATTGGGAAAGTAAAATTCAAAAGAATTTATTTCTTTTGAGGATACATTCGGTTGAGCACCTGCAATTAAAACTGAACTTAATTGGTTTATAAATAAATACGATTTCACTAAAGTTGAAACAAATTGATAATTCACAATTTTTAAGTCAGAAAAGTAACCCACACGTTGATTTTGATAAATTTTTGTATTACTAGGATTACTCAATACTGCAACTTTGCCTGTTGTTGCTCCTGACATGGCTAATAAAGCCGCTCCATCTGGCAAAATATATTTATCATCTCTTTCCTGTTCATTATAAAAAGCATAATCTCCTCCTACATTCCCATTTGATAATATATTTGATATTCTAATTATTGGCACACCCTGGTTACAAAATTGTTCACTTTGAAAAGCATATCCACCTCTTAAAGGTGATACATCTCCCAACTTACGCTTTTCCCAGGATTCCTCAAAACTCGAAAAACGAAACTGTGGAACTTTTTGTTTGTCCGTAGGAAACATCTTTTGCAGAAAACCTTTCTTTAGTTGCTGCAAAGCTTCCAGTTTACGCTGATGAAGAGTAATATTTTTTTCTATATTTCTAATAAAGATACCTATTTTGATTTGTTCTTCTATTTTTGTGTAAGAAAAATGAACTTGCTCTAAATCAGAATTATGTAAATGTACAATTGATTTTCCTTGTGCTTTATTGCTTAGTTCCCGTTGAGTTTTTCCATTTGAAATTACTAAAGCCAAAAAAACAGGGTCTATTAGCTCGTTAACTTTGATAATGTTCAAATCTCCTCCCAGTATAACTCCTTTATAATCAATTACTGAGGCTCGTGAAATATCTTTTGGAGATTCTCCGGAGGAAGGAACAATGACTTCTTCACCTTCGCTTATAACAGAATTTTCCTTTTCTATAGTAAATGTCTCAATTTGATCAATAACAGTTTGATAATTAGTATATAGTTGTCCATATAATATTATTGGTTTTCCTTTTACGGTTAAATCATTTTTTGTGTAACCTCTTCCTTTAGAAAATGATCCTACTTCTCCCAACTTACGCTGTACCCAATCATCAAAAAACCCCTTAAACCTGATTTCAGGCACTTTCTTAACCAATGAAAGTCCCTCCTCGAGATCCAGATTTTGTGATAAATTTAATAAATTTGTCTAATTCTTCTTGTGCTTCACTACTATTAGCGGTTAGTTCTTGCGCCATTTTTGCTAATTGTTCCATTGATTCTTCTAGTTGTTGGTCGATTTCTTCTATTTCTTTAACAACTTCTGCCAATGAAATTGGCTCTTCTTCTTCAAAAGTATCTACATATCTAGGGATGTTTAGATTAAAGTCATTTTCCACTATTTCTTCATAATAAGCTAAATGAGAATACTTTTCTACGTCTTTCCGCTCATTATAAGTTTCTAGTATTTTTTGAATATGATGTTTTTCTAGAACATTTTGGTTTTTAACTTTCGTAAACTCATTAGAAGCATCGATAAACAGCACATCTTTTGTGTCTCGATTCTTCTTTAAGATAATAACTGTTGTAGGTATGCTCGTATTAAAGAAGATATTAGCTGGCAATCCAATTACAGTGTCAATAGCACCATTACTTAACAAAATTTCTCGTATCTTACCTTCAGCCGCTCCTCTAAATAAAACTCCATGCGGTAATACAATCGCCATGACCCCAGTATCCTTTAAGTGATAGTAACCATGAAGTAAAAATGCAAAGTCTGCTTTTGATTTTGGGGCTAAAACCCCATACATAGCGAATCTTGGATCATCTAGGAAGCCTTTATCAGCAGCCCAGTTTGCGCTATAGGGTGGGTTCATTAATACGCCATCGAAGTTCGTTGGTTCTTCCGTTGGCCAGTCTGCATCCAAAGTATCACCATTATGTAAATGCTGATTGGATACATCTACCCCATGAAGAATCATATTCATACGTGCAAGATTGTAAGTGGATGTATTGAGTTCTTGACCAAAGTAATTAATTGTTCCTGGTTGATTAGAGTATTTTTTAACGTTAAGTAATAATGACCCAGAGCCCATAGTGGGATCATATACGGTGAAGCCCTTTTGGTTTTCTTTTCCCATTAATACGATTTCGGTCATTAGCTGGGAAACAGCTTGAGGAGTGTAGAATTCTCCCGCCTTCTTTCCGGAATCAGAAGCAAATTGACCGATAAGATATTCATAGGCGTCCCCTAGTGCATCTCCATTATGGACCATATCTACGGTTGCCAATTCTTTCATTACCGCAGAAATTGTTTGGTTTTGTTTTTGAGGAGTTGTTCCTAATTTTCTCGAATATAAATCTACGTCTTCAAATAAATTTTCAAATAGCTCGCTACTTTGTTCAATATTGCGGAATCCTTGCGCTAAATCTTCTAGCTGGAATTTTCCTTTATAAATAGATTGAATAAATGCAGTAAAAGTTAATTCTGGTTCAAGTGCATATGAAAAATCAAATTTCAGTTCATCAATCAAATCATCTTTTATTTCTGGATCTTGGAACGCTTGTACGTAAACTTGTTGAGCTTCATTTAAGTCTGCAACTTCTTTTTCTAGTAATTCAGCTGCATGATGAAGCATTCTATCAGAAAGATATTTATAAAAGACTAAACCCAAAGTATAATTCTTATATTCATTCGCATCCATTTTTGAACGCAAAATATCAGCACTATTCCATAGCGCTTGATAAAGTGTTTTTGAGGTGTTACTTGCCATTTATTTATGCTCCTTTACAGCGTAAGTTGAAATTATAGGTACTTCTATCAGTATAACCCATCGAAAAAACTAATTCTATCACTAATTCAGGTTCTCTTAGTGGCTATATAAGGAAAAAATACCAATAAAAAAAAAGCAGTAGCTTAAGAATTGTTTGATTCTTAGCGACTGCTTCAAAAGTTAATTCTCATTCTATTAAAAAAATTGCTAGCTATTCAGCTTATAACTACTTAAAAGAAAGTGAATTTCTATTTTTCTCATCAACAATATGGATCTCAACACGTTTATTTAATGAATGAGCTATGTCCTCTAACATGGATATAGAAGGCTCCATCCTAGCAGATTCAATTCGAGCAATCGTAGATCTTGATTTATTTACTTTCTTAGCAAAGTCAGTCTGATTTAGTCCTGTTTCTTCTCTTAGTTCAAAAAAGAGATCAGCTAAATCAAGTTTTATTTTTTCATCTTCAAATGCTCTTTTAAATTCTTTACTCTCTGCCATGCGCTTTTTAATCGCTTCACTGTTCTTACTCATTATTCATCCCTCCTAGAATTCATTCGAGAAAAGAACGACTTTCTAATAGCAAGGGCTCTCTTTATCTCTTTAATAGGTGTCTTTTTTGTCTTCTTACTAAAACCATGTGTTATATAAAAACTAGAACCTTTAACCTGAAAATAGCATCCTCTCATCCAATGTTCATCTGTGCTAGCGCGTAGCTCGTAAAGATCATCGTCTAGTTTCTTCACACGTTCTTTTCTAATAGAATCTACCAAATCAGTTTTTTCTACTCTTTCTATCAACGCTCTAAATTTTGCTTCATCTTTGAGGCTCAATGAATTAAGGTATTCTTCAAACTCATCTCCCCAATCAAATTCTGGCTTAACCATCGCGCACCTCGATCTTTATTTTCAACACAAGTGTAGCATACTCGCTACACAAGGTAAACACATATATAAGTTAGAAAATAAAAATTAATATTGTCGAAAAATATTTTTTTCGCTTTGGTTAGGTAACGTCTAAGGAATTAGTTCATTTAATAAGAAACAAAAGCTGAGACTGTCATTAAATCAACAGTCTCAGCCACTTTTACAGGTATTACCCCACTGACCCTTCCATCTCATAAGCAATCAACCGATTCAACTCCACCGCATACTCCATCGGCAATTCCTTCGTAAACGGCTCGACAAATCCCATGATAATCATTTCCGTTGCCTCTTGTTCAGACAAACCACGACTCATTAGGTAATACAGCTGTTCTTCGGAGATTTTAGAAACTTTGGCTTCGTGCTCTAGGGAAACATTTCCGTTATGAATTTCGTTATACGGAATCGTATCGGAGCTGGACAGGTCATCCATGATGATGGTGTCGCACTCGATATGGGAAATGGATCCGGCAGATTTCTTGCCGAAACGAACGGTTCCGCGGTAGTTTACCGCGCCGCCGTCTTTAGCAATAGATTTTGAAACAATGGAACTGGAGGTGTTTGGTGCATTATGAACCATTTTCGCTCCGGTATCTTGGTGCTGGCCTTTTCCGGCGAAGGCAACGGACAACATGGTTCCTCTTGCGCCGCGTCCATTTAAGAAAACACTCGGGTACTTCATCGTTGTATGAGCGCCTAGGTTTCCGTCAATCCATTCCATCGTCGCATTCTCGTAGGCTACCGCACGTTTGGTGACGAGGTTATACACGTTGCTGGACCAGTTTTGGATGGTCGTATAGCGGCAATACGCATCTTTTTTTACGACAATTTCTACAATCGCTGCGTGCAAGCTGCTGGATGAGTAAGTTGGCGCGGTACATCCTTCTACGTAATGTACGCTCGCCCCCTCATCCACAACAATCAAGGTACGCTCAAATTGGCCGGATCCTTCGTTGTTAATCCGGAAGTACGTTTGTAACGGAATATCACAACGTACCCCTTTTGGCACATAGATGAAGGTTCCACCTGACCATACTGCGGAATTGAGCGCCGCTTCAAAGTTATCACTTGCTGGGACTACGGTACCGAAGTGTTCTTTGAAGATTTCTGGGTATTCTTTTAAGGCTGTATCGGTGTCAGTAAAGACAATCCCTAGCTTAGCAAACTCGTCTTTCATGTTATGGTAAACGGCTTCGGACTCATACTGTACGGTCGCACCGGCTAAATAAGCTCGTTCGGCTTCTGGAATCCCGATTTTTTCAAAAGTATCTTTGATTTCTTGTGGTACATCATCCCAAGTACGGGCTACTTTATCGGTTGCGGTTTGATAGTATGTGATGTCATTGAAATCAAGATCGGATAAATCCGGGCCCCAATTCGGCAGTCCTTTTTTGTAAAAGGTCTCCAAAGATTTCAAACGATAGTCAAGCATCCATTGCGGCTCATTCTTCTTGGCAGAAATTTCCCGGACGATGTCTTCTGATAGGCCTTTTCCGGTTGAATAAATAATCTCCGCTTCATCGTGAAAGCCAAATTTATAATCGTCTACTACAGGTACTTCACTCATTGGTTTCCTCCTTCTGCTCCAGCAAGATTCGTTCTAGAGCTTTCCAAGACAAGGTGGCGCATTTGATACGGGCTGGGAACTTCGCTACGCCGCTCAAAATTTCAGCATCACCCAAGTGGTTCTCTTCTTTTGCCAATTTTCCTTGAACCAATAATAAAAATTCTTCAATCATTTCTCTTGCTTCGGGTACGGTTTTGCCGATGACTTGTTCAGTCATCATGCTGGCGCTGGCAGTGCTGATGGAACAGCCGTGTCCAGAAAACTTGGCTGCCTCAATTCGGTCACCTTCTAAGCGCAGATACAACTGGATTACATCACCGCACGTGGGGTTATTTAATTCCAACATGCCATTCGCATCTTCCAACGAACCAAAGTTGCGCGGGTTGGAGGAATGATCCAGAATCACATGCCGGTATAGGTTTTCTAATCTAGATAAAGCCATCTTGGAAAAACTCCTTTACTTTCACCAACGTTTTGACAAAGTGATCGGCTTCTTCAAAGGTATTATAGAAATAAAAACTAGCGCGCGCCGTTGAAGATACATCCAGAAACCGCATCAGCGGTTGAGCACAATGATGGCCTGCTCGAATGGCGATTCCTTCCATATCGAATCCTGTCGCCAAATCATGAGGATGGATGCCTTCCACATTAAAGGTGATAATACCGGTCCGCTTCGTCACATCCGTTGGTCCGTAGACGGTAACCCCTTCAATTTGTTCAAGTTGGGGCATAATATGAGCAACTAAGGCTTTCTCGTGTTGCTCGATTGCTTCTAGTCCGATTGCTTCTAGGTATTCAATTGCTGCTTTCAAACCGATTGCACCAGCAATATTGGGCGTACCGGCTTCAAACTTCCATGGCAGTTCTTTCCAAGTAGAGTCTTCATCGTACACAAAGTCAATCATTTCCCCGCCGAATTCAACAGGTTCCATTTGGTTCAGTAAAGCTTCCTTGCCGTAGAGAACACCGATTCCGGTTGGGCCACATAGCTTATGGCCGCTAAAGGCAAAGAAATCAACATCCAAAGCGGTCACATCAACAACTTGGTGCGGGGTACTTTGTGCACCATCGACCACCATGTACCCGCCGACTGCATGAATCATTTCGGTAAGTTCGTGAATCGGATTCACGGTTCCGAGTACGTTTGAGGCATGGCAAACTGCTAAAATTTTTCCTTTTTCAGAAATCATTTCTTGAGCTCTCGCTACGTTTACGGTACCATCTGCCTCCAGTGGTAAATACTTCAGTACAGCTCCGGTACGTTTGGCAAGTTGCTGCCAAGGAACCACATTGGAATGGTGTTCCATCGGGGTAAGGTAAATCTCATCCCCTGCTTCAACTACTTGGCTGCCGAAGCTGAGTGCAACCCAGTTCAAGGAAGTCGTTGTCCCTCTTGTAAACAGGACTTCTTTCGTAGAACCGGCACGGATGAAACGGCGGACTGTTTCTCTGGCCGCTTCATAATCCTTCGTTGCACGTTCTGCCAGCGTATGAACGCCGCGGTGCACATTAGCATTGTCAGTTTCATAATAGTGGCGCAAAACTTCAAGCACTTGCTTGGGCTTTTGAGTCGTTGCGGCATTGTCTAAGTAAATCAGTGGTTCGTCGTTTACAGTTTGAAAGAGAATCGGGAAGTCTTGCTTAATCCGTTCTTCATCCAGCATTAGCGATCATTCCTTAGCTTCTTATCGATCACGTCAATCAATCCTTCACGAATTTCCTTGACTGGAATTGCGGCAATAACTGTTCCTAAGAATCCGCGAATGACTAAGCGTTCTGCTTCTTCTTTCGGAATCCCACGGCTGAGTAAGTAAAACATTTCTTCCTCGTCTACTCGCCCAACACTTGCGGCATGTCCGGCCGTTACTTCATTCTCGTCAATCAAAAGAATCGGGTTTGCGTCTCCTCGAGCTGATTCAGAGAGCATTAACACACGGCTCTCTTGTTGGGCATCGGCTCCTTTTGCGCCTTTGATAATATGACCAATCCCATTGAATGTCAAGGTGGAACGGTCTAGGATAACCCCATGTTGAAGAATGTGTCCAACGGAGTGTTTTCCATAGTTCGTTACGCGAGTGTCGAGTCCTTGAATTTGGCGTCCGGTTGATACCGCTACTGCCTTGATTAGACTGTTTGATCCGTCACCGTAAAGGTCGGAATCAAAGTCACAGATGACATTACCGTTATTCATGACCCCAATGGCCCACTCAATAGAAGAATCTTTCTCCAAATACCCACGGCGGTTGATGTAAGCTGCGGTATTCTCACCTAAGTAATCAACAGCGGAGAATTTCACTCGTGCGCCTGGTTTCGTAATGACTTCGACCACAATATTGGCGCTATTGGAGAGGGTTCCTTCTGTTTCAAACTTCTCTACATAAGAAACGGAGCTATTCGTATCTGCCACAATCAAGACGTGCTTGTTCAGCGCTTCTTTGACATGGCTGTTTTGGATAAAGATGGCTTCCAATGGCACTTTGACTTCTACATTTTTTGGTACATACAAGAAAATACCGCTGTTTAGATAAGCAGCATGATAACCGGTTAGATTGTTTTCCTCAGGCTTCACAGCTTTCGTCATGAAGTATGGTTCTACTAGTTCCGGATATTCTGTTACTGCCGTAAACAAGTCTGTAAAAATAACACCTTGTTCAATCAGTTCTTGTGGAAGTTGTTCGAGCATCGTTTCTTTCCCATACTGAACAATCTTACCGTTGTCCCCTTGGGCATATTGATATTGCTGGGCATTCACAAACTCTTCGCCGTATGTCGCATCGATTTCTAAATCAGTTAGCGCCCAACGGTGGAAGTTCACTTTTTCGATAGTGGGTACGGGCAGTTCACTCCATTTATCCACGAAAGCGAACCTTTTTTCCGTCAACCAATTTGGTTCTTCTCGTAAGGCAGCAAAGGTTTGCAATGCCGTATTGGTTTCGCTCCATTCAGTCATTGTCTTCCCCCTACTCTTCATCCAATTGAATGTCTAATCCTAATTCGTCGCGAATGCCGCGGTAGCCTTCTGCTTCCAAACGTTTCGCTAGACTTGCGTCGCCACTTTTCACAATTCGGCCGTCCATCATAACATGTACATAGGTTGGCTCAATGTAATTCAAGAGACGTTGGTAGTGCGTGATAATCATGACGCCGAAGTTATCGCCCATCATTTCATTGATGCCGGCAGAAACAACTTTCAACGCATCGATATCAAGGCCCGAATCGATTTCGTCTAGAATGGCAATCTTTGGTTCAATCATCATTAGTTGCAGAATTTCATTGCGTTTCTTTTCCCCACCGGAGAAGCCTTCGTTTAGATAACGCTCGGCCATTTCTTCCGGCATATCTAAGACTGCCATATTCTTGTCTAACTTCTTAATAAAATCCATGACAGACATTTTGTTGTCATCGGAGCGGCGCGCATTGATTGCTGCACGCATGAATTCAGCATTCGTGACACCTGTGATTTCACTTGGGTATTGCATCGCCAAAAATAGTCCAGCGCGTGCACGTTCATCAACTTCCATTTCCAATACATTTTCTCCATCCAGAAGGATTTCTCCTTTCGTGATGGTATAGCTTGGATGACCCATTACGGCTTGGGATAGAGTAGACTTCCCAGTTCCATTTGGTCCCATGATGGCATGAATTTCGCCTGTATGAATAACGAGGTTTACCCCTTTTAGAATCTGCTTGTCTTCGATGGAAACATGTAGGTCTTTGATCTCTAATGTAGACATGTTTTGTAGCCTCTCATTCCTTGGATTTCAGTTACTTATTATCATTCTATCGAAATTGAGAATGTATCGCAATGAATTTTGTGTAAACCCTATTATTTCGCTGTTTTATTTTTTATATTTAATAATGATTCTCATTTGTATGAAATTATGAGATAATAATAAGAATCAATTTTTAGGAGGCGATGGTCATTAAACTACCATTAATCGGCATTTCAGGAAATCAACTTTTACAAGTCTCTACGGCATTTGAGGGAACTTCTGTTGCTTATACGCCTCAGTTCTTCATTGATGGGCTTCATCATGTAGGGGCGTCTCCCTTAATTTTACCCATTGGTACGAAAGAAATGGCTCAGCAGTATGTTCAGCTGTTAGATGGATTATTGCTAACTGGCGGGTATGATGTTGATCCAAATCTGTACGGTGAAGATCCACATCCTCAGCTGCAGGCCATTTATCCGCAACGTGACACCTTTGAGCTGGCATTAATTGAAGCGGCATTGGAGCGCAAGATTCCAATTTTAGGAATTTGTCGCGGGATGCAGTTGCTGAATGTTCACTTTGGCGGGACGTTATATCAGGACTTGCCAACTCAGTACGGCGAGCATATGATGCAACACGTTCAAAAGGCGCCATTCAACTTCCCTGTTCATGCGGTAAGCGTGGAGGCGGACAGTTACTTACATACCCTAACTGGAGACCGTGCAATGGTTAATACTTTCCACCACCAAGGAATCAAGGACTTAGGAAAAGGACTGCGGGTGGTCGCAACGAGTTCGGATGGAATGGTTGAGGCTGTTGAAGCAACCGATTCAGAACAAGATATCCTAGCATTGCAATGGCACCCAGAAATTATGCTGAATAACGACTCTGTGAGCCGAGCAATCTTTACTGATTTTGTAAAAAAATGCCAATAAAAGAAAACGAATCCCATTCTTCCGTGTAAAAGGATGAATGGGATTCGTTTTCTTTTTCTTACGATTTTGTTTCGTTGCGATAGATCGGTCGAGTTGCGCGCTATCACAACGCAAAAGCTTTTATCGTTGTGATAGAGCTGCTGAACGAGTGGCTATCACAACGCAAGAGCATTTATCGTTGTGATAGCCACTCTAAGCTGAGTCCTATCGCAACGATAAAATTTAATAGCTTTCAATAAACTGAGTAATGGCTTCTACTGTAATTTGTTGTTGTTCTTCGGCAGAAATTAACGCTTCGCCGTCTCCTTCTTGCTCTCCGTAGTTTCCGAATTGGGCATGATTCCCGCCTTCAATTACTTTTTCAATATGGTCTTCAGGCAGCATCGGGCGGTACTCTTCGAGTTTCGCTACATCAATAACTGCATCCTCGCTGCCGTACAAAGACAATACCGGCAAGTTGCTCGCCGACAAATCAGCTGTCGAATACGATGCAAGAAGGATTAAACCCGCTAACTCTTCCACTTCTTTGCTTGCAAATATCGCTGCCATGGAACCCCCTAAGGAATGCCCTGCTAAGTACCATTTTGAAATTTCAGGATTGTTCGCCATGATTTCCTCTGCCGCTTGAATATCAAAGACAGCCAGATTAAAGGGCATATCAACTAAGAAAACCGAGTATCCTTGTTCCGCTAGCTGCTGCATAAGGAGGCCGTACGCTTCTTCTTCGACTTTTCCTCCTGGATAAAAAATAATCCCTACTTCTTTATCGCCCTCTTCTGCGGGAAGGACCTGGATGGGATCTTCTCCGGTTACGTGAACAGCTTCATTCGATTCAAGTGCTACCAGCGCTTCTTCTTCAGCTTTGTAATAATCATTTACATACACCAGAAAAATCCCTGTTAAAATGACTAAAAAAGTCATTACTCCGATTAAAATTTTTTTGCCTCTCATATCTGTTGCCACCTTTCGTTTTCTCGTAAATAATCTAGCACGACAGCCATTCGTTCTTCAGTAGTATAATCGCCTTCTATGCGAATGACAGGACAAGATAAATCTGCCATCCACTGTTCATGCAAAACCTTGCTTCTGATTTCTGTTCCGGCAGTATCGTACCGCGATGCCCATTCTAAAAAGGTTTGAGATTGCTCATAATGGGAGCCGCCCAACAATGCTTCTGATCCATATCGTTTGATCTCCCTTTGTTGAAGACGTTCTAATCTAACCTTTGCAGGAAGATACAAAAAAATAACCATATCAAAGCTTGTCTTAAAGGAATCGCCCCAACCACATACAGCGCCGGACAGAATCCAACTCTCATAACGGTTTAGGTCATGTAACAACAAACTTTTCCTTTCCTGCACGGGTCTTTGTTCAGTAAACTTAGTTATCCAGAAATAATCATCGGTATCGATATGCTGATGAGGCAAAACGTTTGCCAGAGCTGCTCCCAAGGTAGATGTCCCTGATCCAGCAGCACCCAGTATATGAATCCTCCGTTTCATTCTTCGTCCCTCTCCTTCAAGTAACAAAAAGGAGTGCAACAAAACGAATTTTGTCACACTCCTAGTTTTCTATGCTTGCCACATTTCTGCGTAGGTTTCTTCCTTAAAGCCGACCGTTACTTGCTCGCCGTTTGTTAGAAACGGGCGGCGAATCAGCATGCCGTCCGCTTGCAATTGGTCCAGCACCTCTTCGAGGCTAAAGGATTCAATCTGGTCTTTCAAGTTTAATTCTTTGTATAAATTTCCGCTTGTATTGAATAAACGTTTCCGTGTCAGTTGCCCTTCTTCCAAGAAGCGGCGCAACAATTCTCGATCCGGCGTTTCTTCTTTAATGTTCTTCCATTCATAGGCAATTCCTTCTTGTTGGAGCCACTTTTCTGCTTTTTTACAAGTAGAGCAAGTTGGGTGTCCGTAAAACACGTTCATCATTTTCCTCCTAGCGCATCCCGTAATGTTCTTCTTCTTCAGAAAACATGTAGCTGCGATAATGGAATCGCATCGACATGACTAATCCTACTGCCAACATGTTTCCTAGTAAGGCAGATCCTCCTTGAGAAATAAACGGCAATGGAATTCCCGTAATCGGCAGCAAGCCAATTGTCATCCCGATATTTTCCAAAACGTGGAAGAGAATCATCATAATAACGCCTGTTGTCATGTACGCATAGAATTCATTCTTCGTATCGAAACATATCCGAATCATTTGATAAATCAGCAGGAAGTATACGAAAACAACGAAACATCCGCCGATAAAGCCAAAGTTTTCTCCAATCGTTGCGAAAATCATATCGGATTCTCGAACCGGTACATATACTTCCGAAATACCAAGCCCTTTACCGAATACTTTCCCTGATCCAATGGCCTTCATGCTCTGAGCCAACTGAAAGGCATCTCCCCGGCTGTCAGCAAAAGGGTTCAACCAGGTATCAATCCGGGCGAATTGGTAGTTCTGGAATCCAATCGACATTAGTAAATCTCGGTTATAAAGAACCAGGTAGATCAGAACAAAGCCTATTAAACCAATCGTACCAAATACGGGCAGCAAGATTTTCCAAGACACACCGGAAAGGAGCGTCATACCGATAATAATTGCTAAGTAAACCAATGTGGTTCCTAAGTCATTTTGAGCCATAATCAAAACCAAGAGCGGCAGTGACCAAAGGCCCAACTTCAAGATTAGGCGACCATCCGTTTTGACTGTGCGCTCTTCGATCTCTACGTTGTGCTGCGTAATGACACGACCCAACATAACAATCAGGGCAATTTTCACTACTTCTGAAGGCTGGAAGGTAACGGGTCCGAATTTGAACCAGCTCTTCGCCCCCTGCAGTTCATAGGTTGGCCGATCGTAAAAAATCAAAACAAGAACTAAGAGCAAAATACCCAGAGCATAGGCAACTGGCGCCAGTTTCCATAATTGCTCGGAATCAAAGTGCATCACCACCACTGCTGCAACCGTTCCAATTGCATACCAGACTACTTGCATGATTGTCGGTGTCAAACTTGGGGTGGTGCTCATTAAATAAGTGGTGGAATAAAGGGTAACAATACTAATCAATGCGAGTAACAAAACCGATAAGATGATGCCATAATCAATTTTCGACACATCTGATTTTGGACTTTTTTGTTGGTTTCTCATGAATATTTCCTTTCTTCCCTAACCATACTTCATTTCCCTATTATATAGAAAAAACTGCAGAAAAAAAAGGTAAGAATCACTTAAGCGATTCTTACCTTCATAACGGTGCTTGTTATGGCCGTTCCCAATCTTCTGGAGTCACTTGTCCGGGCAAATCTTTCATTTTAATTCTTGGATTATCCTTCAATAAGGATTTGCGCAAGATTTGTTGGCGTGCAACATAATCTTTTCCTTTTTCCGAATAAACAACTGATAGGTATGTCTTCTCTTCGTTAATCACTGCTTCATCCTCGTGCAGGTAGTCGTAAATCACAACATTTAAGACTCCGCCTAAGATAAAGACGTTCCCGAGCAGATACAACCAAATCATCAAAACAATAAAGACCCCGATTGTCCCGTTTCCGATTGCTTGTCCTCCTGCAAAACTGATGTACAAGGAGAACAACTGGGAAATCAATAAGAACCCAACCGTCGCAAGAATGGCGCCGGGAACCGAATACTTAAAGGGCCAATTAACATTCGGCACGATAAAGTAAACGACCGCCATCATGCCAATCAAGACCACAAAAGCGACAATCCAACGGAAATACTCGAAGGTGGTAATGACTCCAACCAGATCGACTGGAATAAATTCTTGTACCAGAACTAAAATCTCACGTCCGAATACGAAGAGAAAGGCTACAACTGCTAATAAACTTACTAGCAAAATAGCAATGAAGAAGGAAAAAATCCGTGCAATGATGAAGTTGCGCTTCACTTCGGAATCATATACTTGGTTTAAGACGCGTTGGAAGACGGAGAAAGCTTTCGATGCCGTCCACAAGGAAATGATTACCCCAATCGTAATGGCTCCCCCACTACCTCCTGATAAGTAATCTTCTAGGATGGGTAGGAGAATAGACCCCACTTCTGCTGGAACTCCCATTTCTACGTATTCCAACACTTGGTCCGTTGGAATGGGTAGGAGTGGAATCACGTTTCCTAATGCTAAAAGAACAGGAAATAAAGACAGTAAAATATAGTACGCAAGTTCCGCAGCTTGTCGACCTAGTTCAGCACGTTGAAAATGTTGCAAGGTGATGCGTCCGATTTCTTTCAAATCGAATCCTTTTTTTGACTTTTTTGAATCCTTGGTTACGGCAGCCATACTGTTCACACCCTTCAGGCTTAGTTTCTTATTACTACCATCATATCAAAGCAAACGAAGAGAACAAAACAAAAAGACCGAGCAATGACGCTCGGCCTCCTATCCTTATGCCGTTACTTTGACAACCCATCCTTCTGGTGCAGGTAAATCGCCAAACTGAATGGCAGTCAGTGTTGCATACAATTTTTCGGTTACGGGTCCTACTTCGGTTTCTGAATAGAAGACATGGAAGTCCTCATTCGTTTGGATGCCGCCGATTGGAGAAATGACTGCGGCCGTGCCGCACGCTCCTGCTTCACTGAACTCATCCAAACGGTTCAAGTATACATCTCGTTCAGCCACCTTCATGCCGAGATAATGCTCGGCCAGGTAGAGCAAAGAGTATTTCGTAATACTTGGCAAAATGGACGGCGAGGATGGTGTCACAAATTCGTTGTCATGTGTGATTCCGAAAAAGTTTGCAGATCCCACTTCTTCAATCTTCGTGTGCGTAGCTGGATCCAGATAGATGCAGTCGCTGAAGTGACGTTGCTTCGCGAGCGCTCCTGGCATTAAGCTCGCCGCATAGTTTCCGCCTACTTTGATAGCGCCCGTTCCATGTGGGGCAGCTCGGTCAAAATCAGAAATAATGAAGTTTGTCGGAACTAATCCCCCTTTGAAATACGCGCCTACTGGCATAACAAAAACCGAAAATAAATATTCACTTGCTGGTCGAACGCCAATATTATCGCCGATCCCAATCATATAGGGACGAATATAGAGGGTACTTCCTGTTCCATATGGAGGAACCCATGCCTCATTTGCTGCTACCACTTCTTTGACTGCCTCAACGAATTTATCTACCGGAAAAGCCGGCATCATCAATCGTTCGCAACTTTTTGCCATTCGTTTTGCATTTTCTTCAGGTCTGAATAATTGGATGTCGCCGTCTTTGGTTCGATAAGCCTTCATTCCTTCGAAACAGGATTGACCATAATGTAATGCAGGTGAACCTTCACTGATGGTGACTGTATTTTCCGTTGAGAGAGCACCTGCATCCCATTCACCATTTTTCCAATAAGATACATAGCGATAATCTGTTTTAAGATAGGAAAAACCTAAATTTTCCCAGTCCAAATCTACCGTACTTTTAACTACTGTCATTAATCTGCTTCCCCCATTTCTAGTTTACCGAAAGTGCCATATCGCCCACAGCGATTTTTTTCTTTGCGTACAATCCTTTGTTCACGGCCACGGTAATTAGTACCGGAAGAACCGCTCCACACAGTAAGTATACTCCAAATTGATACCAACCGTTATTGTTAATTACATAAAGAGGAGCCACAAAGGAACAGAATCCCATCCCGCCCATTGCAGGAATGGTGCGGAAGCCGAGTGCCATAGCAATCGGTCCACAAATAGCAGAAGATAGGGTTGGTCCGATTAGAATCGCTGGATTCTTGATGATGTTTGGCAACTGTACTTTCGGTGTACAAATTCCTTGAGCTAGATATCCTCCAAGGTCGTTTTCCTTAGCAGATACGACGGAGAAGGCAAAGTACTGTGCGGTTGTACCAATCAACATAGCTCCATTGGAAATCGGATCGAGTGCTAACGCTACAGAAAGTGCTGCAGAGGATGCAGGTGACATCAATAGAAGTCCCCACACAACTGCCAGTACAACGGATCCGACTACTGGACTGCCTGAAACGGCACTTGTGATCGCACTACTGACTGCCATTAAGAGCGGCGACATCACTTGTTCTAAATAAATTCCTGCTGTCCCACCTACCATCAGTGCAGCAACCGGAATGGCCATCATATCAAGCGGCGTTTTTCCTGTAACTCGTTTGCCGACAAAGGTTGCAATTGTACCAGCGAGCAAGGCTCCAATCGGTTCGCCGCCGATAATGGTGAGCCCTCCTTCTGCACCGGCTTGGACTGCTCCTCCACCTAATGACGCTGCTACCATGGCACTGAACACGACCAGCGTATTACCGCCAAGCATAATCGCAACACCAGCTCCTAATGCTGGAGCAAGTAATACTTTTGCGATACCGCCAATCGTAACGAGTAAGGAAATACCAAACATGTCCCCTAGTGTTTCTAATAAAAAGCCGACTCCGATGGTTAGAAAAATGGCGTTCGCAATTCCTGATGATGCCATCAATACTTTTTCCTTCATATACGCTGCTGTCTTGTTCATTCTGTTCCCTCCTGGTTGTGGTTACTATCTAACGACCAATAAAAAAAAGATGAGCCGCTCATTACGAGGGGCTCATCTTTCGATAACCGAGCCCTACGCTAGTGAAACACGAATAGGACTCTGTTCATTGCAAAATTTGCAAAACAAGAATCCTATGGCTCAATTAATAAAATAATGACAGAAGCAGGTACGTCATGATGATTTGTTTTATGTTGTTGAGTGATCATTGCCATTACTGTTTTTTGTTTCATGATGCGTACCTCCTTCTGCATTGGTTATTAGATGTTGAAGTCATTCTACGGGCTAAATGAGAATAAGTCAACGATTTTCTAATCTTTCCTTAATGAATGCGTCTTCATACAGGAAGTTCGTTAAAGTGAGGCTTAAAAAATGGCGTACTTCATCGAATTGAGCCGAGTTCGTTAAAGTGAGACACAAAAAGCACCCCACTTCATCGAACGAGACCTCGTTCGTTAAAGTAGCGTGCAAAAAGGGAATTTTACTGTTTAAATCGTTTCCTAATTTAACTTGAAATGGTAATTGTGAGGAAATGCAGATTCAATCAACTGCACATCTTCTGCATCCAAACGAACTTCTAAAGTTTCCATATTTTCCAGTACTTGCTGCCGGTTACGTGCCCCTGGAATGAGCGCAGCCACTTCTTCTTGCATCAAGTAATAAGCCAGCACTACATTTTGTAACCCAGTATGGTGCTTCTCAGCTAAGGGCTTAATTTGATTTACTTTTTCCAAAATTGTTTCATAGTACCCTGCTTGGAAATGTTCTTTGCGTTTTTGATTTTCGTTTAGTATCGTGTCGGTACTGTATTTCCCAGCTAACAGTCCTGAAGCCAAAGGAAAATACGGAATAAATGCAATTTCAGCTTCCTTGAAGTATGGGAAGAATTCTGTTTCAGCTGTTCGGTTAATCAGGTTGTACTCATCTTGAACAACATCAATGCCGTTATCTTTGTTGCCTTCTTTCAGTTGTTCTAGAGAGAAGTTGGAAGCACCAATTGCACGAATTTTCCCCTCTTCCTTCAACCGCAACAAAGTGCCGACTGCTTCGTCTTTGGGTGTCGATTCGTCCGGAAAATGGATGTAGTACAAATCCAAATAGTCCGTCTGTAAACGACGCAAGCTGTCTTCCACTTGCTGGCGCAGGAAGTTCGGGTGGTTATTGATTTTCATTTCCCCGCTGCTAAGATCATGTGCCCCTTTTGTGGCAATCACCACTTGTTGGCGTAGATTATGCTTCTTCAACGTGTCCCCGATAATCGTTTCTGATACGCCATTTCCGTAGATAAAGGCTGTATCAATAAAATCCAGGCCTGCATTTATAGCAGCTAGTAAAACATCGCCGCCATACTCCGTGTTCGTTGAGACGTCTTGTTGTTGAAATTTATTTGCACCAATTCCAATTGGATTCACCAGTAAATCGGTGCGCCCAAGTTTTACTTTTTGAACCATGTGTATCCTCCCGAGAGATTATTTGCGAATGCGTTTTGACCAGAAACCGCCGTGGATATACTTCGGATCAGACGAGTAAACAAATGCCTTTTCGTCAATACCTAAGACCTTGTTTAACAAGTCCCGCTCGTTCTTGCGTGTTGCTAGTACATTTAGTACCATCCGTTCCCCGTCGCGACCTTCCGCATGGGAAATGGTGACGCCATATCCAGCATCACGAAGTTTTTGCGGCATTGTGCTTTGTCGGTCTGAAGTCATGACTGTCATCATGGTATACCCAAGCGCCAGCCAGTCTTCTATCTTGATCCCTAGAGCAATCCCGATTCCGTACCCAATTGCGTAGGCAGCCAGATTCAATGGATTATCCAAACTGCTCATTACGATACTTAGTCCCGTCACGTAAATAACAATTTCAATCATACTCAACAAAGGCGCCAGCACACGGTACCCTTTCATTGTCAGCATCAATCGAATCGTACTTAACGTAACGTACACAAAACTAATTAAAAATATTTGTAAAATTAAACCAAAATTCATTCCTTCACCTCAAAATAATGTTGATCATTCTAATTATTGGCCGGATATTCGACAAATTCACCGGTCAAAATATCTTGCTCGTACAACGTTTTGGTTTCTCCATCATAGCGGAATAGTCCTCTGCTGCTGGTTACTTCCATATTATTTTCACGCACATCGATTTGGACAAATTCGCCATCTTCCACAACGTCAACGACATAAATAAATTCTTCGCCTTCTTCATAACCCGTTTCTGCCGTAATTTTCTCACGTGCTTCTTCAATTAAGGATGCATACTCATCATCCTCTTGTGAGGATTCTTCACTGGAAGTTGATTCCATGGAACTCTCTTCAACAGAAGATGTTTCTGATTCCATACTTTCAACCGACTCCATGCTCTCTTCGACTGACGCTGATTCCGTCGATTCTGAAACGGTATCGTTCTCTACCGCTCCTCCACAAGCCACCAATAACACTGACGAGCTTAAAATGAATAGTGCTTTCTTTAATTCCTTCATCTTACCCCTTCTTTCTTTTTTTATTATTATAACGATAATTTATGCTTTAACAAATCGAATTTCGATACATGGTCAGGACCACGCATGACTTCACGAACAATATTCAATACGCCTTCTTTATCCTGAATAATTCATAGTTTTTCTAAAATGCTCTCTAAGCGTTGTTCCAACACTGTTTTTTGTTTAGTTATCCGACA
>NZ_JARBEA010000048.1 GCF_028863945.1 Jeotgalibaca caeni
AAGTAAAAAAAGTTCCACACCATTTAGTCGTTCGATGGTGTGGAACTTTTTAGGATTGGGGCTTTTGTCCCAGCCTCTTTTTGTATGGATTTTCAACTCATCAACGTATAGGAGGAAATAATAATGAAAAAGAATACAGGATGGAAAACAGGAATTTTATTAGGGACAACTATTTTATTAGGAGCATGCAGCGGTAATGAAGGTGAAGCCGCAAGTGGAGAAGAAGAGATTCAAATTGGTATTTTACAATTAATGGACCATGAATCCTTGAATGCTTCCCGAGAAGGATTTATTGATGTATTGGAAGAGGCTGGTTATGTAGAGGGTGAGAATTTACAAGTTGATTATCAAAATGCGCAAGGAGATCAGGCTAATCTCCAAACGATGTCTGAACGTTTAAGTCAAGAGAATGAATTAATACTAGCGATTGCGACACCATCTGCCCAGTCATTAGCCAATATTGAAAAAGAAATTCCGATCCTATTTACAGCAGTAACGGATCCGGTTGATGCTGGATTGGTAGAAAGTTTAGAAGCGCCTGGAGGGAATATTACCGGGACAACGGATGCAGGTCCTATTGAAGAACAAATCAACTTACTCTTGTCGGTAGTTCCTGAAGCCCAAAACATCGGAATTATCTACAACTCAAGTGAGCCAAATTCCTTAATTCAAGCAGACCAGGCGACTGAGATTTTAGAAGCAAATGGAAAAACAGTCAACTCAGTTACTGTTTCTTCAACCAACGAAGTACAACAAGCAATGGAATCCCTCGCTCAAGATGTAGAAGGAATTTATATCCCGACGGACAACACACTAGCAAGCACTATGGCAACGGTAGCAGAGGTAGCCAAAGACTATCAAATACCAGTTGTCGCTGCTTCCACTGACCAAGTTTTAGCGGGCGGACTTGCGACTTATGGAATTGATTACTACGAATTAGGCCGTCAAACAGGGGAAATGGCGCTTGAAATCATAGAGAACGATGCTGATCCGGCAAGCCTAGCAGTAGAGTCTTCTACGAATCTCGAACTTGTTATTAATGAAGAAATGGCTGAAGCATTAGGGATTGACCCAGCCAGCATCAAGGTACCTGAATAGGTGGGCAAATTTCTATAGTTTTCGATACGTCTCGGCTATAATAGGGTAAAGGTAACTGCAGTGGATTAAAACGCATGAAAGGAAGGTACTGGTTATGCTAAACAGATATGTCATTCCTACACGTTTTATGCAACAACTATCTCCTGAAGAATTGCTGCCGCATAATGAAAAGTATTATCAACAATGCAAACTGCATATCGAGCGCTCTCCTGAATTAGGGAAGTTCATTTCAAAGGAAGAGGTCGATAAGTTGGTTTTGCTGCAAATTAGAGAAGCACAGTTGGATGGAAAACGAGCCGAAGAACGGCTCGGAACCGATCACGCCTTGTTCGTTGAACGGATCATCCAGGATATCAAATCCCTTTCTCCTGTAACCATCTTCCAGGAGCGGTATCAGTTTCCCTTATATGCACTTTCCTTATATCTAATCGGATATGCATTTTTTACTTTCTTGCTATCTGCTTGGTTTGGCTACTCTTTAATTGATGCATTCCTTTATCCTATTCCCTTTAGTGCAGTAGGTATGTTCCTTGCTTCTATCTTTCTTTCTGTTTTCTATGTGCTTTTGTTTCGAAGAAAGCGTAGCGCGAAGCTGTTGTTCACGTTAAATTCGCCAGAATTCCGCAAACAGGAATTCATGAACATCGTTGGAATTGGTGTGACTTTCCTGATTCCTTATGTGATCCTACGCTTACAGATTACTGTATTTCATGTCGATATGTGGCTCGTCTTACTTGTAGGAATAATAGGTGTATTCTTGGCGCATCGGCGTTTCTTAGCAACCAATACTTTGCCAAATTAAACCAAATAGATAGTGTGCTAATTTTTATAGTACACTGTCTATTTTTTATTGTATTGAAGAATGGATGTTATTTCACTATAATGAGAACAATGAAAATTTGGAGGAATGAACATGAAGAAATGGATTCCCATCCTTGCAGGATTGGCACTGCTTGGGTGTACTCCTAACGGTACTACGGAAGTTGAGTCGGAGGGAACAGAAGTATCAACGGAAGAATCAATAGAAATAGTAGAAAGTCAGGCACAAGAATCAAGTGAATCGGAAGAACCAGAAGAGCCGGTTGAAACTCGTATTTCTTTTGTCGGAGTAGGTGATAATTTAATTCATGATTCTATTTACCGAGCGATGGAGCAGCCGGATGGAAGTTATGATTTCAGTCCGATTTATGAAGGCCTTGCTGAAGCGGTAGGGAATGCAGATTTGGCTTTCTTGAATCAAGAAACGATTTTGGCAGGTCCGGAATATCCTTACTCCGGCTATCCAGCTTTTAACACACCCGAAGAAATGGCAACGGATATGTATGAATTAGGCTTCGACCTCATTAATGGCGCAACCAACCATACATTGGATTACGATGTTCCAGGAGCAATAAATGCGATTGAAGTATGGAGTCAGTTTAATGATTTAATCTTTACCGGAGCTTATTTGAGTGAAGAAGACCGTAATACTGTTCGTACAATTGAACGAAATGGCGTTGTTTTTTCTTTCTTGGCTTATACATATGGGACGAATGGAATTATGCCTGATACAGATTGGCGCGTGTCGTACTTTGATGAAGCCAAGATTCGTGAAGATGTAGCAAAGGCGAAAGAAGTTAGTGATGTAGTCATTGTTTCTGCGCATTGGGGGGATGAAAATACACCAGTCATTAATGAGTTCCAAGATACTTACGCTCAATTATTTGCGGACTTGGAAGTAGATGTCGTGATTGGGACACATCCTCACATCATTCAACCCATTGAATGGCGAACGGGAGTGAATGGGAATGAAATGTTGGTTGTGTACTCTCTAGGAAATCTAATTGCTCATTCTTTAGAAGATTTCAATACGCTTGGTGGAATGATTTCTTTTGATTTTGTAGTAAATGAAGAAGAAACGCGATTGGAAAATGTTCAATTCCGACCAACAGTCAGCCACTACAGTGCGAAGTTAGAAGATATTGAAGGAACAAGACGGGATTTTAAGATTTATTATCTCGATGAGTATACACCTGAATTAGCCGCACAGCATGGTCTCAATGGTTATAATGGAATTGTTATTTCACCGGAGAATTATCAAGCGATTGTAGATGAAATTATTCCAGCTGAATTTTTAATCAAGTTAAATTAGAACATATGTTGATAAGATAAACGAAATAAAAGTAAATTCATTGAAATGAAAACAGCTTAAAACCCCTTTGTAATAGGGTTTTAGGCTGTTTTTTGTGAAAGATAGAAAGAAGTGTAAAAAAATAATTACAAATGTTTGTTTTGCTATTGTATTATTAAAAAATTATGAGTATAATGAGTCCATCCTTAATTAATGAAAATCCTCAACTGAAACATGCAACATACCCTCAGTTTTACCCTCTATCTATTTTCGATTTATCTACACTTATTTTCAGCACTCGTCAGTAAGAATACATGCAACTCCTTTACGCGGCATCCCTATTATTATGCCTTTATACAGGCAGGTTTGGAGAAGTGCATTCTTCTTTTCTTTTCCCCACACCCTTCATATGCCTTTTTTACCCCCACGGCATGGAAGAAGCGCATTTCTCCAAATTTTAATCTTTCAATAAAATTCCTATAAAATGATTATGAATCAGTTACTAATTGCAGGCTTTTTGTCACTCGTCTATCTCTATGCCTTATTGAAAAGTAAAGGAGGAACAAAGATGCGTCAACGTATCGAATTTCTGGACAAGATGTTGCTCTGGCTGATGACGGTAGTGCTAATCCTGCCGAATTTCTTTCAAACATTTACGAGTATAACTGCATTAGCATCAGAAATTGAACCACTCATCGATTCGGTTCTCTATGAAGGACCAGATGGATCGGCTACCGTCCAAGCGAAATTAACGGATGACGGTAAAAAAATTGAATGGGTCGTTCATCTGAGTAAACAACCATCCCAAGCGGCTACTACGCAAAGATTAGAAGTAGATGTTGGGAGTGGGGGATTAAGTCAGCCGCACACCATTCATACTGATAGTAGAGTGGAAACGATTGAAGGGATTCTCCAGCTAGAAAAAGAAAGCTTCACCCTTGAAGCTGCAACCCAACAAATCACTTTTGTAACGGATATTCTGGATTCTACCCTCCCAGAAGTTTCCCTCAAAATGGCAGCAGCCATCGTTACAGAAGAAAATGCATCACCCCTCATCATTCATACCTCACCACAAACCAAAACATTTACCATTCCCTTACCAAAAATAGAAATTCCCCCACTGATTGAAGATTTGCCAGTTGAGGAAGAATCAACACCCATAGAAACACCAATTGAAGAACCTGAAGAGACCGTGATCGAGACGCCCGCTCCAGTTGAAACATCTCCAACAGAAGAAGCTAACGATGAAGCTATTTCAACACCTGAAACAGATGAGATTGAGAGTGCAGAACCAACAACAGAAGAACCAACCCCTCCTTTAGAAGAACCAACATCAGAAGAAATAGCAGCGCCTTTAGAAGAACCGGAAAAAGCCGAAGTAATTATGGAGGAAGAGAAAACGGAGCAGGACCCCATTATAGTAACAGAGAATCCTGAGAATCCAGTAGCTTCAGTAGAAACTCAAGCTTTTCCGTGGTCTCCCGTACCAACCTACCAAGTAGTAGTCCCACCGAACAATCCCATGGCTTTAAGAACCACCACACCTACACCCGCTTATACAAACAATCCTATTAATGGAATCTACCCCCTTACCTATACGCAAAGTGATTACAATATCAGAAACTATAATCCGCAACTCTGGGAATACAAGGAAGCGTATCTAACCAAGTATGCAACTAAAACAAGTATTCCGGGACAATATGATATCAACTTAAAAGTTCAAGGTAAATCAATCGAGTCTACTCAGACAATCGATATTGTGATTGTATACGACAACTCTAATTCGATGGGAGATTCTGGAAGATTTACGAGCGCAAAAAATGCCACAAAGACCTTTATTGATGGTTTACTAAATGCAACCACTAACTCAGGTAATCAAATCCGAATGGCCTTAGTAACCTTTGGTGAAAAGTTAATCGATGAGTATTCCCACTATTCCTTTACTACGAATGGTGAGAGCTTAAAAAACAAATTACCGACGTACGCGAACGGTGGAGGTACGAATACTCAGAGCGGATTAAGTAAAGCCGCAGATATTATGAGTACCAGTACTGCACAAACGAAAGTTATTGTAGTAATTAGTGACGGGGTGCCAACGTACAGTTCAAAGGCGACACAATCGATTGACAACACTCCTACAGATGGAATCGTGAACTATGGGATTTCTGCACCAACAAAAAGAGGCACAACTTTTAGTAACATAATTCTAGGCGATGGAACGACTTTCGATTTGTATGAAGGGTTTCTAGGCCTAGGGAAAAAGACCTATTCCATTGATGGGTATGAAGTTCTCAATCATGGTTGGGCAACGATGTCACAGGCGGTATTAATGAAGAATGCAGGCTTAGTGATATATGGACTGGGGATTCAAATAAATGCAGGAGCAGGTGCAACACAACAGGAAGCCTTAAATGTAATGAAAAATATTGCCAGTCCTGGCAAATTTTACAATGCTGCTCAAGTAAATGAAATCAGCCAGCTATTAGCCAATATCTCGAGCCAAATTTCTAAGACCATCACTAATGGTTCAGTGGAAGATCCAATGGGCAACATGATTCTCCTTGATAAAGGAAGCGACAATGAGTTCCTACCAGAAGATTACAAATTAACCGGATCATCAGGGCTAAAACTGTCTGACCTGATTATTTCAGCAGATGAGAATGAACAGATTACTATCAACAATTTGAAACTTGGTGAGGATGAATGGATCAATCTGAAATATACCATACATATAAAGACAGAAGATCCAAATTTCCAACCAGAATTCTACTACCAAACCAACGGAATAACCACCCTTACTCCAACATCAACTACTCCCACTCAAAAACTAAACTTTCCTATTCCATCCATTAAAGCTCCAGGTGTATCAGTAAGTGGGTTGAAGACGTGGGTAGATGATACACCAGAGGATCGCCCCGAAGTGATTTCCCTCCAACTTCAAAGAAAAATCCCAACCACTAACTATCAAGACATACCTGAAAAAACAGTCCAACTACAAGCACAAATAAAACAAGCACAAAGTTATACGTTTAATCAATTACCTGCCTTTAATAATTTCGGGAAATATTATACGTATACTGTCAAGGAAATAGATATACCAGCTGGCTACGTACTGACGACTTCTGGCTACAATTTGAGAAATACTCTGAAAAAAGGGTCTTTGATTATTGAGAAGCGAGATGAAAAGGGGATCACCATTAAAGGAACAGATCCCACGTTACAAGCTACTTTCCAATTGAAACAAGGAGAGACGGTCGTTCAAACATTGATGACTGATGAGGCTGGTCGCGTTACCTTTTCAGGGTTGAAGGTAGGAACCTATACGTTAACGGAAACCGATAGTCCTGATGGTTATACCAAAGATCCTGCTGTCTATGCTGTAGAAGTAAGTCTTTCAGGAAGCAAAATCTCCGTGGTCGTAAAAGATAGCAAAAATAAAATACTCCCTAGCAATCCGTTGGTTATTAGGAATACTAATAATCAACAACTAATAGAAGCGACGAAGAAGTGGGTGGATGGACCAACCGAAAAACCAACGATTTTCATTCAGCTTTACGCTGACGGAGAACCAGTAGGAGTTCCGCAAACAGTTATTACACCGATCGGCCAGCATCAGGTAACTGTTAAATGGGATAAACAACTGGTGAAGAATGAGACCGGTAAAGAAATCATATATACGGTGGATGAAGTGGATGAAGAAGGTACCCCGATAACGGTTCCAGGTTATGAGAAAAAGGTAACAGGAATGACGATTACAAATACCTATCTTACTCCGAAAGTACACCTCGATGGCATGAAAAAATGGGAGGATCCTTTTGAAACTTTTCGGCCAACAAGTATTGTTCTTCGCCTTTACCGCAAGCTTTCTGGGGAAGAGAAAGAACAGCTGATTCAAACGCTGAATGTGACAGCGGGAACGAATGGGAAATGGATGTATAACTTTGGTGAACAAGATGCAACTGATCGAAGTGGAACGTTTTATCAGTATCGGGTAGAAGAAGCTGCTGTTCCAAATTACGCAGCTGATTACAATCTTGAAACACTTCAGCTCACGAACCGTCTCCTAACAGGAAATGTATTTATACGGAAGGTAGACTTCTTCGGGCAGAACATACAAGAACCGGTCACCTTCAAGCTTACTCGTTTAACCCAATCGGAAGGTGCATTTGTAGCTTACGCAGAAGAAATGGATACTCAAAATGGAGAAATTCAATTTAAGGATCTCGTAATGGGAACCTATCAATTGGAAGAAGTGAGAGCTCCAGAAGGATATAACTTAATGGATAAGCCAATCACGATTGTGGTGAAGAAAATAAAAGAAAAAATAGTTGTGAGTACAGAAGACGGAACATTCATTACGCAGGAACAACCTCTTGTGGTGAAGAATATTTCGAAATCGGTCTTACCGGAAACAGGAGGGATGGGAACAACCTTATTTTCAGTGATCGGTTTAGGGTTGATGATTGGCGCAGGAATGTTCTTTAAGAAATCCACTAATAAAGCAGAAAAAGGAGAGAGTAAAGATGAATAAGAATAATAAACGAATTGCAACGGCGTTATTTTCCACTATGATTTTAGCAGGAGCACTGGCTCCGGCAAGTGCAACGGCCGCAGAAGTGTTAGGTGGAGGCCACAACCCACCAACAGAAGAAACGGATACACGCAGACCGGAAACTGGAAATTTAATCATTCATAAGCTTCAATTCAACAAAGACGAGAAACCTAACTTTGACGGAAACCATAATGGGTCAGAATTTACCACTCCCGATACCAAAGGACTAGGTGGAATCATGTTCGACATTTATAAAGTGGAAGATTGGACCAGAAGTACGGATAAACCAGCTGGGGATCCTTACCAATCAGGAATTACTTCTTCTGTAGAAGGAGAAGAAGGATTGCTCGAATTCAATGATCTGCCCGCTGGACGGTATTTAGTGGTTGAAAATACAGACAATCTGCCACACGGTGTAAATTACACTTCTGAATCCTTTTTAGTGGATGTCCCAATGACAACAGCTGATGGAACAGAGTGGTTAGAAGATGTACACGTGTATCCTAAAAATCGTTTGATTCTTGCGACGGTAGATTTCTATAAATACTTTGAAAAGAGCAAACATCAAAAGGATGCAACCGCTACATTTGAACTATGGAAAGAAATGGGCGAAGATGACCTCTTAATTGAAACCGTAGAAACGGACGACGAAGGCAGAGTATTTTTTACAGCTGAACAAAAAGGTTTGGAAACAGGTCATTATTACGCAATGGAAACGCAGGTAACGGATCCTTATGGAATTAATGAAGATTTGATTCATTTTGAAGTGACCAATGACGACCATGATGAGGATTTAACCGATGAAGAAGCATCGATTGAAATAAACATTGAATACGGCGTAGATGGAAAATTCGAAAACTACACATTGCCGAATCCAATAAAAGATAATAAAGATGATGACGACGATGATGACTCTGCTAACCTCAATGAA
Source organism: Jeotgalibaca caeni (assembly GCF_028863945.1). Lineage (GTDB taxonomy): Bacteria > Bacillota > Bacilli > Lactobacillales > Aerococcaceae > Jeotgalibaca > Jeotgalibaca caeni. The sequence continues at coordinate 8,692 of NZ_JARBEA010000048.1, forward strand.
ATGGTTGAGTGGGACATTAGTACACGAATTCCTTCTGATATAGATGATTACGAACTGTTCCGTTTGACAGATATCCTCGATTCTCGTTTGGATTACGTAGGGAATATTATTCTCAAGGTAAATGATCAGATTCTAGTGGAAATGGTCAAAGAGGGAAGTTCTGAATATCCGGACACATTAGGCGGTGGGAAGCTCGTGCTTGATCTTGATGTAACAAAACTAGAAGAATATGCAGGTGAAATATTGCATATTACCTTTGAAACAAAAATCAATAAAACAGCTTTAATGGGTGCTTTGATACCGAATAACTTCACATTGGACTTCAACAACGGTTCTGGTTTGGATTCAAGAACAATGGAGAAACCACCATATGCTTGGACGGGCGGACACAAGTTTGATAAAGTTTCCAACAGTAAAAAATTGGACAACTTTGCCGGCGCACAATTCTGGGTATATAAATTTGTTGGCGACGAGAAGCATTACTTGCAACAAGATCATACGTGGAGTACAGCTACAGATGCAGCAATGAAATATACTTCTAGAGACAATGGTACGTTTGAAGTGACGGGACTGTCAATGGGAACGTACTATTTAGAAGAACGTGTAGCTTTACCAGGACATATGCTCAGTCCAGACGTTAAATTCTCTGTTACAAGAGACAGCTTTAACTTAAAGAGACCGACAGAAGTAATGAATAAAACGCAGATCCGCTTACCAGAAACAGGCGGTATGGGAACGATTGCTTTTACTATTGCTGGTATTGGGATGATGGCCGGAGCGGTTAAACTCTACAAGAAAGAAGAAGAATAAACGACTTGAATAGGCGAGCTGTGACTCGCCTGTTCATCAAAGGACTTTTATTAAAAATCCTTTGATGAGCAGAAACAAAATTGATCAGAATAAGGTGGAGCCCATGAAACAAAAAAAATCAAAAAACCGCCAAAAGCTATTTATTGGTTTTGTATTTTTGCTTGGATTAGGAATTTTCTTATTTCCAAACCTTAGTAATCTCTATTCACAGTACTCCCATGCGATGATTATCCTTTCCTACCAAAAAAACCAAGAAGAAACCGATGACCAACTAAAGGAGTTGGAATTAGAAAGATTCCAAGCTTATAATGAGTCACTCAGCGATGCAGGAAAAGACTACGTGGATCCTTTTGCAGAAAATGAGGCAGAACCAATAAACCGTAGTCCTGAAGTGGATGAACGTTTAGGCGATCCGTTGGGACATATTGAAGTCCCTAAGATTGGCATTGATATTCCTATTTACGATGGAACAACCGACTATATTCTTCAAAGGGGAATCGGTTTATTAGGCAACAGTTCAATGCCAGTAGGAGGAGTAGGCACGCATGCTGCTCTGACGGGTCATCGAGGATTACCCAATGCAGAGCTTTTTAGTAACATCGTCGACTTAGTGGAAGGCGATTTGTTTTATATCCATTCAGCAGGTGGAATCTTAGCCTACCAAGTTCAAACCATCAAAACCGTTCTCCCTCATGAAACGGAATCACTAAAGATCCAAGCAGGAAAAGACTTGGTAACGCTAATCACCTGTACTCCCTATATGGTAAACAGCCACCGATTACTTATTACAGGTATTCGTATTCCCTATGTGGCTCCACCCCAAGAATCGCCACTTACCACACAAAAAATTATGAAAAAAGTAGCCGAAAACCACTCTTATTTAGGTGTTTATCTGGCAAGTATCTTTGTTCTCGTTTCTATGGTCTTTTTCTACATTCATAGAAGGAAAAAAAGGGGTGAAGGTCATGAATAAGAGAAGGAAGAATCGTTCCTTGTGGCTCTTCAATATAGGTGTTTTAATCATCCTTCTTCCACAAATGCGTATTTTCTACCAGGAGCTTAAAATCGAATCGAATTTGGTTGCTTATCAAAATAGCGTAGAGACCGTGCTGAAACAAGAAGAATTCTTCGTAACAAATGAACCTGTAACCATTTCTTCTAGTAAGCAAGAACCCTCCGCTCTAATCCAGTCGTTTGATTACTCCGATCCATTTATTAACGAGGTGGCTCCAGACTACTTGTCTGTTCCTGAAGTTTATATTCAAGAAGAAATGATTGGATATATCGATATACCTAAAATTGGTGAACGACTTCCTATTTATTACGGCGCAACCAACGAACACTTAGCAAAGGGCATCGCTACCGTGAGTGGTACGTCCTTCCCGTTAGGAGGAGAGAGCACGCATGCGGTTCTATCTGGACACCGGGGTTATGCAGGTGCAAATTACTTTCGGCATATTGATTTACTCCTGCCAGGAGATCGCTTCACCGTTACCATGCTTAAAAATGTATTAACTTATGAAGTAGTGGGGACAGAGATTGGTTCTCCAGATGACCCTTCACCTCTCGAAATAAAAAAAGGGGAAGATTGGTTGACTTTATTGTCTTGTCATCCTTATCGCATCAATAATCAAAGAATTTTCGTCCATGCAAAACGCGTACTGGCGAATGAAACAGCAATCTATACAGCTCGCAAAAATTTAATCGTTTCTGCAACTGCGAGCTATAGCGGATTATTCCAAAAAGAGGATGCTGCAGTAAAACAAAGTGTTCACTTTAATAAGGAAACAATTGTTAAGACCTTTTTGAAGTTTACCGACCCTTCAATTGAGTTAAAAGTGAGACTTCAACTCGTAGTGAATAGGGTTATAAACGTTGTTGGAGTCGCTGCTTTGCTTTTTACTACCTTTCTGATTATTCGAAACGGATTTTATAACAAATATAGGGTCAAATAAACATTTGTTAGCTTGTTCATTTTGTTTAACACCTATATCATGATAAAATAGAATTAACAAAATACCGATAAGGGTGAATGAGATGACCAAGGTAGACGTAACCGAATTGGTGAATCGCGCACTGGCCCATCATGATGAAGGAAACAATGCATTAGCAGAAGAGATGTTTCTGGAAGCTCTCTACTTACTGGATGATAAGGAAAATGAATTATATCAACGGATTGTCTACGGTTTAGGCATGAACTACAGTGCACAAGGAAATTTAGATGGCGCAAGGCAATGCTTTGAAGAAGGCCGATTAAATGCAAAAAAAGCCAATAATATCAAATTTGAACTAGGGATGATTCGTCAATTGATTGTGATAAACAGAGACCTAGAAGATTTGACAACAGCCTTGCTATTGGTAGAGGAGGAAATTTTGTACCGTGAAAAACACGCACCAGATGACTGGAGTGGATTTTTCACGCTCTACATGGAAGGCAGCAAACTCTTAGAAGCAGCCGGGAAAACAAAGAAAAGCAAAGAGTACGCTCAGAAAGCTCTTGAATATAAGCACAAGATGAATAAATAAAGAACGAAATAGAAAAACAAGCCAAAAACTGATAGAATAAGAAGTTGTGTTCATCAGAATATATTGAAATAACAAGCGAGACAAGGGGAATGTTATATGGCACTAAATGAGAAAGAATCCAAGGTATTTGCATATATCAAAGAGGATCCCTTTATATCCCAACAAGCGTTGGCAGATAAAGTTGGTTTATCCCGTCCAGCAGTTGCCAATATCATTTCAGGTTTAGTAAAACGTGGCTATTTATTAGGAAAAGCATATGTGGTTAACGAAACAAGACCTATTATTTGTATTGGTGCGGCAGCAATCGATCGTCGTTACTTTATTGAGAATGATTTAATGATGGGTGAATCGAATAAAGTTACTTCCCAGTCCTCCTGTGGCGGGGTAGCCCTAAGTGTGGCAGAGAATCTTGGTAGACTTCAAGAAGATGTTGTCCTGCTTAGTCTTTTGGGGAAAGACCAAGAAGCAGAGCAGCTAAAAGAAACCATGCGCCCACTTGTGAAGATGAGTGAGATAGAAGAAATTGCCGGTTATTCTACAGGGACGTACATGGAAGTTTTAGATAAAAAAGGTGAGATGGTTCTCGGTCTTTCTGAGATGGAAATTTATGACCGCATGACGCCAAACTGGCTTATGAAACATAGCTCCTTGTTAAAACAAGCGAAAGCGATTGTGGTAGACACCAATGTACCACGCGAGACACTAGAGATGTTGCTGGATATGGTTAGTAAAAATAAAATACCAGTCGCATTAATTACGGTTTCCGTATTGAAGTCGCACAATATTCCTGACAGCCTAAAAGGAATTAAAATGTTCGCAACTACGCAAAGCGAAACCGAAATGTACTTTAATATGAAGATTGATAGTGACGCTGCTCTGCGTGATGCGCTCAACCGTTATTTGAAGATGGGAGCAGACCATGTCATCATTACCGATCGCAGTAAGTGCGTACAATATGCGAGCGAAAAACACGGCATGATTCGTTTTGATCTTCGGAATGCAGATTCAGACAGCTACGTATGGGGAACGAACGAAGCCTTAATTTCCGGGATGATGTACCGTTACTTACAAACGAAAAACTTGATTGATGTCATTATGACAGGAATTGTAAATGCAGCGAAGACAACCAAATCTCTTCACAAAGTACGACACGAATTATCACAATCGGTTTTAGAAAAAGACATTAAAGATTTTGGCGAAATAGAATTCGAAGGAATTTGATGTTCGAGTGGTTCTTGCAGTCCTATAAAGGATGGCGAGAACCATTTTTCATTTCACTTTGGCATCAGATACGGTAAAATAGAGATGTGGAAAGCGGTTTCTTTTTTAGCGAAAGGAGTTGAGTCGAATGAGTCGGGAGTACCAACGAATTTTAGTAACAGTTGACGGTTCACAACAGTCCATCAATGCCTTTAAGAAAGCTGTGCAAATTGCCAAGCGGAACCAAGCGGAGTTACATCTGGTAACCATCGTAGATAAACAAGACAATCCAAAAGAAGCAGAAGACATTCAACGTGAGAAAGAAAATTTGTTTACTGCATTAGATAACCATGCCAAACGAGAACACGTTCCAATCCATAAAGCCATTAAGCATGGAGATGCTAAGAAATTAATTGCAGAAGAACTCGTGAAAGATTGGGATATCGATTTAATTGTCATGGGTGCAACTGGAAAAGGGCGAATCGCCAAGTTGATTATTGGTTCAGTTACAAGTTACGTAACAAAGCATGCACGCTGTGATGTGCTGATTGCTCGATAAGAAAATAAAGCCTGCATCAAAGCGCAACGAAAGCGTTTTGGTGCAGGCTTATTTTTATACCTTTATTTCAGCATGACTTCCTTGTGGCGAGTGGCTGACTCTGATATGCGCAGGAATTCGCATTTTCAGTTCCTCTACATGGGAAATAACTCCCACCATTCTCCCCCGTGCATTTAGTTCTACCAAGGTTTGAATCGCGTGATCGAGTGATTCTGAATCAAGTGTTCCGAACCCTTCATCAATAAAGAGGGTATCAATCTGAGTCCCGCCACTTTGCTGCTGCATCACATCACTTAAACCCAATGCCAAAGCTAAAGAAGCTTTGAAACTTTCCCCTCCAGATAAAGTTTTTACACTTCGGCTCTGACCGGTATAGTGGTCAAATACATCCAGCTCCAATCCTTTTGCCCCAGCACCTTTACCTGGTTCTTCTGCTCGAATCAAAAGATAACGGTCAGCTGTCATTTGCTGCAAGCGGACGTTTGCTGCTCTAACAATCTCTTCATAATATATAGCCAATACATAGCGTTCAAAGGACATGCGGCCGGTTTCTTTGGATGTGCCATTTGCAATTTCAGATAGTTTTTGTACCCGTTGATACTTCGTTAAGCTTGTACTTAACTTTTGATAGATGGACTGAATGGAAAGGTGACCTCTTTCGGCAATCTGAATCTGCATGCGGGTTTGATTGAGAGATTCCTCCAGTTTTATTAATTGTTGTATGACGAGCGCCTTTTCTTCTGCCAAATTTTCACTGGTAATGTCTGCTGCAAAATGAGCGAGCACGTCTTGCTGGTCTTCTACATTTTTTTGGTTCATCTTCACAGCATCTTGATAAGTGGTACATTCTTCTCTCACTTTCACCGCTTCTTCCTCTGGCAACAATGAAGCCTCAAAGTCCTCTTCTAACTGTGCTTTCTTGAGCTGATTTTTAAAGTCTAGAAGAGCATCATCTATACGCTTATTCGTTTCTTCTATTTGTTCTGTAAGAGATTGAAGGGTACTTGTTTTTGCGGCCAGACTTTTTTCTAACGCATCAATCTCTGCTTTGGCTAAGGGGTGTGCTTGTTCAGTTTCCGCAATACGATTTGACAAGGCTAGCAACTCCTCTTGAATCTCTTCGAAATCAAGAGGAGCAAGCTCTTCTTCCAAAGTGGCAATCTGAGAAGTGAGCGTTTCAACCGTTGTTTGATACGTTCCTAGTTTAGTTTGCAATTCACGTTGTTGGAGTTCATACTCTCGTTCCGCTTCTTTTACTTCTTTTTGAGTTTGGAAGAGAGCATCCTGCTGCTCCAATTGCTGTTCTAGCTCGGTGATAGCAGTTTGGATTCTTGTTTGGCTTTCGGCTTTTTCTTTCCAGGCGGCAACTGCTTTTTCTTGCTCCGAAGCTGCATCTTTTGCTTCTAGAGAGAGGATATCTTCTAGTTGGGAAATTTGCTTCTGCAAGCTTCCAACAAGAGAAGAACTTTCAGCGAAGTGACGCTGCGCCTCATCGTTTTGGTTTTGTAATTCTTCCAACTCGACCTGTGTAGGTGCTCCTTCAATGGAGATAGCAACCTGTGGATGCTCCAGTGCTCCGCACACAGGGCAAGGTTCTCCGTCTACTAAATCGTGTGCAAGCATGCCTGCTAAGTTGTTGTAGTAGAGGATCCGCTTTTGCATCAAATCTTGATTGTTTCTTTCTGCTTGTGTTTGCGCTTGATACATCTCTTCAACCGCTTGTTGATGTTGGAGTAGGACATTCGTTAAATTTTCTAAATCGTTCCATCTGCGCTCTAATTTTTGGCATTCTTGTTGTCCATTTGCATACCGTTCTTTTTGAAGCGCAAGTTCTTTTTGAGCATGAAGATTTTCCTCAACTTGCTTTTGAATGCTGACTTGTTGCTCTCTTTGAGCGGTTAGCTGGGTGGCCACAAGTTCTAAACAAGATTCCGTTTGCTTTTGAAGTTCTTCTATTTCTTGTCGCTCTGCCAATTGATTGTGTAATTTTTCGAATTGCTCTTTTTGGGCGAATCGTTGTTTTTCTGTTTTGCGCCATTCTGGCAGTAGGGTGAAGTCGGCAGCGAGCGCTTCAAACGTTTCATTCTTTGCAGCAAGTTCTGTTACAAGGCTACCTTGCTGTTCCTGTTCCATTGCTAATCGTTCCTCTAATTGAGTGAGAGCATCCTTCTCTTTTTGGAATCTCTGTTTAGCTTCCAAACAAATTTGTGCCTTTTCGAAAGCAAGCACCTGTAAGGCTAGTTGGTGATAGTGCGCAGAATCTGCCTCCAAGCATTCTTGCTCTTTCTTCAGCTGCAGATACTTTTCGATTTCATTTTGTTGGTTTTCAATTTCTTTTAGTTTAGTTTGTTTTTCAAGGAAGTCTGCTTTTAGGGAACCTTCTTTTTGAATCAGTTCGTTCTGGATGTTCTTTAATCGGGCCATCGCTGCCTCTGCATCTTCTTGTTCTTTTGCTTTATCAAGGGTTTCGTCTTGTAAATCAGCAAGATAAGAAAAGGAAGAGGCTAATTCCACACGCGCATGCTCTGCCGTTTTGTTCAAGGCAGCGGCTTGCCTCTTTAGGTTTTCTTGAAACGCTAAGATGTCTTCCGTATGGAAAATATTGCGGAAGATTTGCTCCTTATCCCGGCTGTCCGACTCCAGCAGTTTCTTGAATTCCCCTTGAGGTAACATCACAATTTGCTTGAACTGAGGATAGGTTAAAGAAAGGAGCTGTTCAATTTCCTGATTCGCATCTTTGATTTTCGTTGTGACTTTTCCTTCTTGATAAAAGGCTACCCTCGATTCATACTTCTTCGAACCGCGTTTACCAGGTCCCATTTGTTGAGGGGAGCGCTCAATCCGATATTCCTTGCCATTTAATTCAAACGTAAAAACAACCTCACAAAGATGGAGATCGGAAGCAAAATCCGATTTGAAGGTGTCTTTATTCCGGCTGTCTCCATTTGCATTGTCATATAACGCATAAGCGATGGCATCAAAAATAGTCGTTTTTCCTGCACCAGTAGGACCGCTTACCAAAAACAAGCTTTGATTTTTGAAGAGGGTGAAGTCGAGTATGGTTTTATCCTTATAAGGTCCAAACGCAGTAATCTCTAGTTTTAGGGGTCTCATTCTTGGCTCCTTTCGATGGTTGCTAAAGCAGCTTCGATTATTTTCTGATCCTCTGCATGAAGTTCGTTTTTCGTGTACTGCGTATAGAAATCGGTAAATAATTCCATTAACGACTTCTGTTCAATATCTGCTTGCGTATGGTTTAACGAGGAAGAGATAGCCTCGTGCCGATTCACGTATTCTAACCCCATCGCATGTGGGTACTGACGGCGCAACTGATTCATCGGATCTAAAATAATTCCATCGTCTTCTAATTCAAAGAAAATATAGTCATCCGAGCTGCTCTGGATTAATTCGCTAAATGTACCACGCAGAATCCGCATATCGCGCAATGGCTTGATGAGAATTGGTTCGACTGCAAGGTCATCTTTCGTAATATCAAGTAATAAGGACTGCTTTTGGTGGCGGGCTTCCGATTTGGAATATTTCAAAATCGACCCACTGTAACGTACATGATGATGTTTCACTTTTTGTGCCTTATGAATGTGCCCGAGCGCCACATAGTCAAAATGCTCCAATAACTCGACGGGCACATATTCGGCTGTTCCAATGCTGAGCGGCCGCTCCGAATCTGACTCTTCAATGGAATCAGCTGATCCATTAATGACATAGCCATGGGAAACCAGAATGTTGACCGCAGTGGGATCAAAATCTGGAGCCAATTTTTTCATTTGATAGCGGGCAACATCTTCCATCGTTCGAATGGATGGTTCCTGAACCACTTCCCGAACCGATACGGGGTCACCAAAAGGAATCAGATAGAAATTCGTGTCTTGAATGGTAACTTTTCGGGTAAAAGTCTTTACCGTTCCTTCCATATACAACTTGTTTTCAGTGAAGAGGCGAGAGCCGTACTCCAAACGTTCCTGGCTGTCATGATTGCCGGAGATAACGAGCAGAGGAATTTTCAATTCTGTAACAATGCGGGTGAGAATCTCATCCGCCAAAGCGACTGCTTCTTTCGGCGGCATGGAGCGATCGTATAAATCTCCCGCCATAATAACTGCCTCTACTTGCAATGATTGAATGGCGTCTAATAGCTCGTTTAGATAGTGACGCTGATTTTCAAGCATCGAGTAATCGTTGACGATTTTTCCTAAATGCCAATCAGCTGTGTGTAAAATTCGCATTTCATGGACTCCTTTATGGTAAAATGAACGTATTGAGTATTCCTATTATAACAAAAAGAATTCCTGAAACGGATGAAGTTTTTAGGGAAGAAGGAGGAGTTATAAATGGATTTAGGTTTGAAAGGGAAAAATGCGTTAGTAATTGCTTCCAGCCAAGGCTTAGGAAAGGCGATCGCAAAGGAATTGGTTTTAGAAGGCGCGAACGTAATGCTGACGAGCCGGGACGAAACGAAGCTGAAAGACGTACAAGCTGAGTTAGAGGCTTTGAATGGCGGGAGAGTGGTCTACCATCCATGCGATATTACCAAACCAGACGAGATTGAACAGCTAGTAAAAGAAACTCAAAACCAACTGGGCACGATTCAGATTCTTTTGAATAATGCGGGCGGTCCACCAAGTGGCAGCTTTGACGAAATGACAGATGAAGATTGGCAGCGAGCGTTTGAGCTGAACTTATTCAGCTATATTCGCATCATTCGGGCGGTATTGCCAGATTTAAGAAAAGATGGCGGCCGGATCGTGAATATCGCATCCACCTCCATCAAGCGGCCGATTCCCAATCTTATTTTGTCCAATACATTCCGTAACGGCATTGTCGGACTTTCCAAGTCATTAGCGGAAGAGCTCGCTCCTGATCGTATTTTGATTAATGTGGTGGGACCTGGAACAATTGAAACAGGTCGAATTCATGAATTAAATGAAGGAAAAGCAGAAAAAGCGAATAAAACAGTAAGTGAAATTGAGCAAGAAACGATTCAAACGATCCCGCTAGGACGAATGGGGCAACCAGCTGAATTTGCCAAGGCAGTAACTTTTTTACTGTCGGATGCAAATAGTTATATTACCGGACAAACTCTTTTAGTAGATGGCGGTATGGCAAAAACAATTAGTTAAATAGAAATGACGAGGCGATAGACAAAAATGAGTGGCTTAAAATACCGGGAAGAACATAAAGTAAAAACGTTTGAGTGCGATATTCAGAAAGAAATGACCATGCCGGCTTTGATAAATGTGATGTTGGAAACATCAGGCATGCAAAGTCATTTATTAGGCAATACCGATGACCAGATGTCAGACTTAGGATTAAGTTGGATTATTATTCAATATTATATCCAAGTGAATCGGATGCCGAGAAGGTCAGAATCATTAATCATTGAAACCGAAGCATTGAGCTACAATCGCTTCTTTACGTATCGTGTATTCCGTGCCTTTGATCAGGAAGAGAATCTCTTGGTAGAGGTGCTGACCACTTTTGGAATTATGGAAATGGAAACGCGTAAGCTCACTCGAATCCAGCCGGAGTTAGTGGCTCCTTATCAAGCGGAAGAAATCAGAACCATGGTTCGTCAGCCGAAAATAGAACCCGTGCAAGCAGCGAACAGCTCTGAACAACCATTCCGGGTCCGCTACTTGGATATTGATGGAAACAAGCATGTCAACAATTCCAAATACTTTGACTGGATGGTCAATACGATTGATATGGATTTCCATTCGGAGCATCGAGTAAAATCAGTTACCATCAAGTATGAAAAAGAAGTTGGTTACGGAAACATGATTACCAGCAGAATGTCTCAAGAAAGCTTAGAAGATGGCACCATTCGTACGGCACATGAAATTGTGAATGGTGGCGGAGTCGCTTGTGTCGCGAATATGATTTGGGAAAAAAGGTAAAAAAGAAATAACGTGCAAGTGAGACGAAAATTTTCGCTCACTTATACCAAAAACCTCGAAAACGTGCAAGTGAGCCTATAAAATAGGACTCACTCATACCAAAAAGTCAATAAGCGTGCAAGTGGACCACTTTTACATGGCCCACTTGCACGTTTTAAATAATAGGTACAAAAAACTTTATGAACGCTCCGCGTTCTATGCCATGACGGAAAATCACGTGCAGGAGTATAATAGGGATGGCAATACA